>JBBKVN010000053.1:0-2961 GCA_037968455.1 Rhodoferax sp. | reverse complement strand
GTCAGCCAATCGAAGCGCATCTCTGGCAGCGGTCTTGTCCTTCTCCAGTGTGGAAGTCTTGTCGTTGCTAATGCCGATCAGTGCATTGATGGCTGCTACATGCTTCCCGATTTCTTCAGTGTTATGCGCTGGGACTTTCAGGGACACAGGCTGGAACAGGTTGTTCTTCCGGGTCTCAAGCGCCTTCTTTAGTGCCTCTAAATCCTTCTTGTAGACGGCCAGTGCCTGCAAGAGAGCCTTGCTGCTTGTTTCAAACTCGGTGCGCTCATCAGCGTAGAACTGGGCACCCGTGAAGCTGTTGTGCTCTGCGATGGTACTGATTTCGTTAGTCACTGAAGTGATAGCCGCATCCAACGCCGTCTCCAGGTCGCCCGACTCTTTGCTGAAGTGCTCGTCCAACACTTGCCAAATATCGTGCGGCAGATCCTGCCGGCAGAAAGCACAGTTGTCCCGTTTTTCTCGGTGGTGTTGTCACCGACCGGCGTATAGGTTCCATTCCATGATCGCCGTATAGGCTCCATTTTGTGATCGCCGTATAGGATCCATTTCATAGTCGGCGTATTGGAGCCACAAACAGGGCGCTAAAGCGATATCCCGAACCCTGTGTCATCTCTACCCTTTGGGCCTTTTACCCAAAGGAAGACGAGATGGCACGCAGGAGATTCGAGATGTTTCAGTACCGACAGGCCTTGGTGCGTATGCGCCAGGGCGACTCAGACCGCCAGATAGCAGCGGCGCGCATCATGGGCAGACGCACGGCGGCCCGCCTGCGTGAGCTCGGGCTTGAGCGCAACTGGCTTGATGCCACTGCAGTCATGCCAGAGGACGCGCAAATTGCTTGCGCGCTGGACCAGCCCAAACGGGCCAGCACCACCATCTCCAGTCTGGCGGCTCAGCGTGAGCGCATTCAAGGCTGGGCAAACCAAGGCGTCAGCGGTGTGGCCATCTTCGCAGCCCTCCAGCGCGAGCAAGGCTGGAGCGGCAGCTACTCGGCGGTGCGCCGCATTCTGGCCGACATCCGCAGTAACGAACCACCCGAGACTTCGTGCCGACTGGACTTCGCACCGGGCGAGGCATGCCAGGTCGACTTCGGCGCTGGCCCCATGCTCATGCACCCGGATGACAAACTCCGGCGCACCTGGGCATTTGTCATGACCCTGTGCTTCTCGCGCCACCAGTACGTCGAGTTCGTCTGGGACCAAAGTGCTGCCACCTGGCTGGGCTGTCACCGCCGCGCCTTCGAGTGGTTTGGCGCCGTCCCGCTGCGCGTCACCATCGACAACGCCAAATGCGCCATCACCAAAGCGTGTTCCAAAGACCCCACCGTTCAGCGCGCCTACGCCGAGTGTGCCGAAGGCTACGGTTTCAAGATTGACCCCTGTCCACCGTATGACCCGCAGAAGAAGGGCATCGTCGAGTCCGGGGTCAAGTACGTCAAAGGAAACTTCCTGGCGCTGCGCGAGTTTCGTAACCTCAGCGACCTGAACGAACAAGCCCGTGCCTGGGTCACCAACATCGCCGGAGTTCGCATCCACGGCACCACCCGCCAGGCACCGCTGGCCCTGTTTGCCACGGAGCGCCCCCTGATGCAGGCACTGCCGGCCATTGCGCCCGACTTGGGCACTTGGCACCAGGTCACGCTGCACCGGGACTGCCACGTCAAGTTTGACTACCGGCTGTACTCGGCCCCCTTTGCGCTTGTGGGCAAGGTGCTGTGGCTGCGTGCCACAGATGGTGCGGTGGCGCTCTTTGACGAGTTCCGCCATGTCGCTACCCACGCCAGAGGGCTCAGATTAGGTGAGCGTAAAACTATCCGTGATCACCTGCCACCTAAAGCACAAGCCTTCTTCGCCCGTGACCGTGACTGGCTCGGTGGCCAAGCCGAGTTGGTAGGTACTGCCTGCGCGCAATTGATCGACCGGCTACTGGCCGACAAGATTCTGGAGCGCCTGCGTGCCGCGCAGGGTGTGATCAGCCTGGGCAAGACGTATGGAAACGTCCGACTGGAGGCCGCCTGTGCGCGGGCGCTGGCCCATGACAGCCCGTTCTACCGCACCGTCAAGTCCATTCTGTCTACCGGCGCGGACAAGGCACCCGCAGCTGAGCCCTTCACCCCGCCAGCCTATGCCAATCCCCGCTTTGCGCGGGACGCGGCCACCTTGTTTGCATCACCCCCGCAGCAAGACTTGCTGCATTAGCCCTTCCCCCCAACCATCATAGAAATGGAGCAACCCTGATGAACCCTGCACCTGAATTAGCCCACCAACTCAAATCCTTGCGTCTCTCAGGCATTCTGGATTCGCTGGATGCGCGTAACCGCCAAGCCATTGAATCCAAACTGGCTTATACCGATTTTTTAGCCATGCTGATCTCCGACGAGGTGGCCCGCCGGGACCAGAAGAAGTTTGGCACCCGACTACGCCGGGCGCAGTTTCGAACGACCAAGACGATCGAGCAGTTTGACTTTGCCCGGCTGCCGCACCTCAACCGGGCCTTGGTCCATGACCTGGCCACCGGGCGCTATCTCCAGGAGAAGGCGCCGGTGTTGATCGTGGGGCCGTGCGGCACGGGCAAGAGTCATCTGGCCCAAGCATTGGGGCACTGTGCCGTGCGCCAAGGGGTGGATGTGGTGTTTGCCACCTGTGCATCTCTGACGCAAAGCCTGAACGCGGCGCGGGCCACCGGGGCCTACGAGCGCAAACTGGCCAGCCTGGCCAAGGTGCCTTTGTTGATCATCGATGACTTTGGGCTGAAACCGCTGCGGGCCCCGTTTGATGAGGATTTGCACGACCTGATCTCAGAGCGTTATGAGCGCACTACCACGGTGGTGACCAGCAATCTCGATTACGAGGAGTGGGACCAGGCCTTCGCCGTCAACCGTCTGCTGGGTTCGGCCACGCTGGATCGGCTGCGCCATAACGCTTATTGCCTGGAGCTCGATGGTCCGTCCTTCCGGGCGCC
>JBBKVN010000052.1:0-3355 GCA_037968455.1 Rhodoferax sp. | reverse complement strand
GAGGTGTCGTACACCGAGACGGCCTCGCCGTTGGTTTGCATGATTTCCCGCATGGGGACGCGTACATCGGGCTGCGCGCCGGATACGTAAATCTTGCGCGAAGCGGGCAAGGGCTCGCGGGAAAGGCTCAGTAGCTGAGTGAACTTGTCGGGGGCATTCATCGCGTGTTCTCCTGAAGGGTGGATCAAATGCTCCGGAGAAGAGCAGTCAATCAAACACGCGAACCAGGAAAGACACACCCTGCGCCCGGAAAACCCCAAAGTGAGTTCGGGTGGGCGCACCAATATCAGGTGTTTTGCTCTTCTTACGCCGGTATTAACCGGATCAAGTTCGCGGGTCTGGTCTTCCATCTCAGCGCTACCTAGCGCACCCCGGGCAACACGAAGTCTAAGCGATGACGGCGGGGGCTGGCGGGCATCCAACTTCCACCTCCCGCATTTAGCTATAACTTCAATAGCGCCTTGCGCTTACCAGACAAGCCCAAAAAGAACTTTTGACTTAAAACAATTTTTTCTTTTAACGATCAACCCAAAATCACAGGCTGGTCACGCCCAGCAAAATCACCGCCACGCCCATGACGAACGTGGCCGCCCAGCCAAAGAACCGGTGACGCCGGCTGATCGTGAGCTTGCCCATCAAGCGCTCCGACTGGCCAATCCACATCAGGGCCGCCATGATGGGAACCGAGATCACACCGTTGACGATGGCACTCCAAACCAAGGCCTGAATCGGGTCCACCTCCAGATAGCCAATCAGCGAACCAATGCCGGTCGCCGCCATGATGATCAGGTAAAAGCCGCGCGCCTCTTTGAACCCGTGCGAGAGACTCGCCTTCCAATCATAGAGTTCACTCACGGCATAAGCCGCCGAGCCGGCCAACACCGGCACCGCCAGCAGCCCCGTGCCAATGATGCCCAGCGCAAACAGGGCAAACGCAAACTCACCCGCGATAGGGCGAAGCGCCTCGGCCGCTTGCGCCGACGTTTGAATGTTGGTGATGCCCTGCATGTTCAGCGTCACGGCGGTGGCCACCACAATGCACAAGGCAATCACGTTGGAAAACGTCATGCCAAAAAAGGTGTCCTGCTTGATGCGAAACAAATGCTCAGCCGCGTATTCGGGGTGTGCCCGCAGGGCTTGCGACTCGGGGCGCCGGTTGTTGTCCTCCACTTCCTGCGCCGCCTGCCAAAAGAAAAGATAGGGACTGATGGTGGTGCCCAGCACGGCCACCACCATGGCCATATAGTGCTTGAGCGACAGGTCAGCCGGAAAAAACGACCACGGCTGTAGCGACTCCTCCACCAGGCGGTGAATCGGCACCGACACACTCAAAATGACCGCCACGTAGGCGAACAGCGACAAAGTCAGCCATTTCAGCAAGCGCACCGTTCGTTCATAAGAAAAAATGACCTGCGTGGCCATGCAAAAAGCGCCAAAGCCAAACACATAAACCGCCAGCGATCCCCCGATCAGCAGCCGAACCGCCTCGGCCATGGCGCCAATGTCCGCTGCAATGTTGATCGTATTGGCCACCACCAACAAGCCCACCAGCACCGTGGTCAGCCAGCGGGGAAACAACTCGTCAATATTGGCCGTCAAGCCCCGGCCCGTCACCCAGCCAATGCGGGCTGACAACATCTGAATGCCAATCATCAGCGGCGTGGTCAACAGCAAGGTCCACACCAGCCCAAACCGGAATTGCGCCCCCGCCTGGGAATAGGTCGCGATGCCACTGGGGTCATCGTCTGCCGCGCCCGTGATCAGGCCGGGCCCGAGCCGCTGAACAAACGCTGCTGTTTTCTTTTGATTCACTGCCGCAGTCCTGTGTTTCCGTATTGCAGGCGAGCGTACCGACACCGCCCAGCAGATGTATGTCAGCGGTGTAAAGATCAGGCCAGCCGGGGATCGACCGCCAAGGCCTCGGCCACCGCGTTGCCCGTGGCTTGCATGATTTCAATGGCCAAGCCATCGGGCAACTGCAACCAGTTGCGCCCTTGAGGTAACTCCTTCACATCCCAATGGGCCGCCTCAAGAAGCACGGCGTCAAGGTCTTCGACCATGATGCCCAAGTGGGCCAGCCAGCCTACGTCGTTGCTGGGTGGCGCAGAAAACCCAGGTGATGACACCAGCTGCACACCACCAAAGGTCCAAACTTGGCTCGGGTTATCCGCTGGGCCGGCACAGGCGCGCACCTCCATGCCGAACACATCGCGGAAAAAACGAATGTGCCAATGAATATCGTTCACGCGCAGCGCAACGTGCTCCAAATAGGACTTGGTCTGAATCGCCATGAAATACATCTCCCCAAAAAGTACAAAAACGCCAAGGCGGTCATCCCTCTCGATCGGGTCCGAGAATATCTGATCAAGCCCAAGGTCGTGATTTCAGAGATCCAGCCAGATCAAAAAATATGACAAAAACCACTCCAGCGCCCGTATTTGTTTCGTAAGCCGCTATTTATTTCGAAGCAAACTCAATCACTGGATGAAACCCACTCCAGAGAATGCAGCCGTGAACGCCAACTAGCCTGGCGGGGATTGAGTTCCCCCTACGCCTCTCCCACAGCGCTACGATACCGGTCAATCGCACACATTGACCAGCCCCCACCGAATGAAGACTGACCCAACGCCCGCAGACAACTCACCCTACGCGCTGGTGCGCTTTGTGCGTGCAAGACCTCGTTTATTCAGCGGGCTGGCGGTGGGCGTAGTTACCGCGCTGCTGCTTCCGGACTCGCTGGGCATGCTGCCCATCACCAAGGCCATTGTGGGCTGGAATGTCGGCGCCTGGCTCTACCTGGCGCTGGCCATGCACATGATGTTCTGGTCGTCGCATCAGCGCATGAAAACCCGCGCGCTTCTGCAAGACGAAGGCAGCGCCTTGGTGCTGCTGTTTGTGGTGATGTCTGCCGTAATGTGTCTGGGCGCCATCGTGGCCGAATTGGCGGTGGTGAAGGAGCTGAGCGGCATGCTGCGCTATGCCCACATTGCCCTCACCATGCTGACCATTCTGTCGTCCTGGGCCTTCACCCAAGTGATGTTCGCCCTGCACTACGCGCATGACTTCTTCGCCATTCAGGCCACCGGCGGCAAAGGTGGACTGGACTTTCCGGGTGGCGAGCCCCCGGACTATGGCGATTTTCTGTATTTCTCCTGCGTTATCGGCACCTCAGGCCAGACAGCAGACGTAGGCATTAGCAACCGAAAAATGCGGCGGACCTGCCTGATTCACTGCGCGCTGGCCTTCTTTTTCAACATCACCCTCTTCGCCCTGGCCATCAACATCGCCTCGGGCTTGCTGTAGCGCCCCCTTCAGGAAGTTCGACACCCTCTTAACGCGCTCTATTTTGAGCGAC
>JBBKVN010000051.1:0-5460 GCA_037968455.1 Rhodoferax sp. | reverse complement strand
GTACAGCAAATCGATCCAGTCAGTGCCCAGACGCTGCAGGCTGGCGTTCACTGCCTGCAACACGTGGCGCCGCGAAGTGCCACTGTCGTTCGGCCCTTTGCCCGTGGGATTGGCCAGTTTCGTAGCCAGCACCCAATGGTTGCGGCGCTGCGCGATCAACCGACCGGTGATACGCTCGGACTCGCCTTGTGCATAGGAGTCGGCTGTGTCAATGGCGTTGATGCCGGCATCAACGGCGGAATCAATAATGCGTGCGGCTTCGGGCTCGTCCGTGCGATCACCGAAGGTCATGGTGCCTAGCCAGAGGCGCGACACCTTCAGGCCGCTGGCACCCAACGGCGTGTAGGTTGTTGAATTCATGGTTCTCCTAAGGTGGTTGTGTTGCAAAGAGCCCGGGAATCGATGAGCGCGCCCGATTGGGTGACCAGCACGCACTCGGTGCGGGTCAGCCCAACACCGACGGCGGTGAACTCAGTCTCGATCCCGGGAGGCTGGATGGATGTGATTTGCGTATTCATTAATGTATACGTTAACCAAATTATTGATCGAAGACATGGGTGATTTCCCTTGGGGGTGTGGGAAATCGCCATTGGGGGGCTTGCGCAGAGCGCTTGGGAAGGGTGTGCGCCTTTGATCCGGTTTGAATGTGTCAAGCCGCTGGCCCATGCAAGGGCTGGGAGGGGATGTGTTCAACCCCCCGTTCGGGCGCACCCATTCTCACTTTGGATCGCCTGTGGGCTGGGTTGCCGGGTCAAGGGACAATCTAAGTTGTTCCAAACCGGCCGATGGGCGGAACTGGAACCCGGCCACAGAACCGCGTCAATGCCGACCTTAACGGCGGGTTTGGCAGGAAACTGCCGGCACAAGCTGAAAACTCGACCCCAATGACCGTGGTTTGGCACTGCGTTTCGCCTTTGTCGGGCGGCTGGCCGACGGCCGGGCTGTCGTTTTTGGGGCTGCCCACTGGGAATTTCCCGTGAGTTTTCAATGGCGGAGTCAACGCGCTGCGCCAACTTACTTCGGCTACGAAAAGGTTTGACCGTATCGGAAAACCTGACTGCCCCCACCCAGTGGCTCATTTGCATAGCGAGAGGTCTGACTGACGCCGATCGGTCGGTGCACTAGCGACGGCGCCAGCATCACTCGTCTACCTTGGTTCTTGAACGCCTTCACACCAGCAGAGCGGTATCCGCTGTCGGGCGGCTCACGCGAGTGCCCGCTCAGGGTCGAGAACTCCAGTTCGCAGTCGGGTGCATGCACTTGCTCAGCGGCATGTCCCCAATTTCAGCGGACCCTCAGAACCTGTCATCGCGCCTGCAGGGCCCCATTTCCCTCGAATGGCGGCTTTCAGGCACAAAGCGTGAGGTCACGTTGCGCTCACCGCCGTCAGCAACCGCTGCAATTCAGAGGTCCACCCCCGCATTCAACGAGGCGACAGTGTTGGCTCCGTCCGATCCTCCGCTTCCGCCATCCCAACTTCAATATGACCCTCGGGCAGTCCAGCCAAGTGGCGCCGGCTGACGGAGCCGGCGGCGGTTTCTACGGCAGCGCGGATTTGGTCGAGCACCTCGTCAGGTGAAAAAATGCGCTGGTCTCCGGCCAATGGCCGGCAGGCGCTTTCACGGCGAGCCGTGCAGTGCTTGCGTGAAAAACTCAAGCGCCCGGGCGCCTACTTGTTGGTGCAGGGCGTCACGGTCCACGCCGACGGGGTCGGTGCAGATGGTCTTGACGTATTGCTTGCCCCTTTCGTTGCAGCTTGGCAGGAAGCTGTAGTGCGTGACCTTGGGCAGCATGTCCAGCTTGGCGTTCGGAATGGCTTTGGCAATGGGTTGCGCATTGGTGCCTGGCGCGGCCTGGTCGTCGGCTGAGCCAACAACGATGTGCACCGGGGCCGTGATCGCAGCAAGGCTGTCGGGCCTCATTGCCACGCCCACTGCAGGTGCAATGGCAACGGCTGCTTTGATGCGTGGGTCTCGGTAGTCATCGTCCATGTGGGCGAGGGCCTTGAGTACACGCGAGTCTTGCGTGATCAGGCGTTCGGCCTCGCCGTCAGGAAATTGGCTGCTGACCCCCGGCGGCAGCTTGCACGAAGGGGCGGTTGTGGCATCTGTGCAGAACTTCTGCCACTTGGCACAGCTCAAGCGTGCGCCAACCGAGGCCAAGGCGGTGTAGCCACCAATGGAGAAGCCGGCCACACCGATCCGTGATGCGTCGATGCGCGTGCCCCACTTTGGGTCCGCCAACAAGCGGTCGATCAGCACTGAAAGGTCTTGCGGGCGATCCCACCAGATCAGGGTGGCTTGCAACTTCGGCGTTGGTTCTGCACCCGTGTTGCCGTGGTGGTTGACCGCTGCGACAATGTAGCCGTTGGCCGCCAAGGTTTCCCCCAACCAGGCCAGTCCCATGGCTGCGCCCCCTGTGCCGTGCGACAACACAATCAAGGGGAGCTTGGGTGGACTGGCCGACATAGGCGCCCCCTTGGCATTGCGCCCCGCCTTGAATATCTCGATTTCCCAATCGACCTCCTGTGTGCCCGCCACAGCGGGATACCAGATGAGTGTTTCAAGCGGGCGCGAACCCGAGTCGCTCCAGTTGCGCCGGCTGGCATCCTCAAAGTGCGCTCTTTCCAAGCCCACGGGCTGTGGGCGTGCTTCGGAGGCGGCCGCGCTGGTCATCAGGGCAGCGGGGGCCAGACTGAGGAGGATTGGAAGCAGTGACGACAGGAGGCGTGTGCGCATGGTGTGGGTCGTTTTGATGACTGTGCTTGCGTTCATGACGAGGGACGACAGACAAGCCAAGGCGGCCTGCTGCCCTTGGGCTGTCATGGGCCACGGCAATGATGAATCGTAACGGTTGGAATCGGTCTGGCAAAGTCGACCCAATTTTTCTGGGGCCCATCCGACGTGCTGAAGATCATTGTTCAGCTGGCGTTTGAGAAGGGTGGCTCGGCTATATCTGAGTGACATTTAGGGGTCTAGCCATTGTATGTATTGCGTCGGTAGCTATTAAATATGTAGCAATTTTTGCACCTCAACCACACTGTCTCCGTCTACCCTCGCTGTGTTCGTCGTTTGAATTTCAATGAGCCAACGAGGGTCGGAGGCGCTTGTGGTCCATGGAGTTTCTGGTGCAACAGAAAAGATCGACTTTGGGTTTCAACAGTCAATAAATACTGTCGGAATTCTTGACGACAATCAATTTAACGTGGCGGTCAGTGCTGCCATTTACGCCAATCGATCTTTGATTCCATTCAATTTAGTCAATACGCATTGGGGTTGGCCTGAAGATTGCTTCATGGCGGCAGTTGAACATCTGAGTAGTCGAGGCACTCCCAGGGCGCTTCGCGTTGACGCGATGCGCCCGACTCTTGTGATGAGTTCTGATCCGCTATCAAGGCCGAGAACGCCATGGGCTCGGTGTGCAACAAACTTCGGGGGCACATGATGAAAGCTTCACATCTCGTATTCGGCACGGCTCTGGCCTGCGCCACAGCAATGGCGCAAGCCGCACCGCTCGTCTTTTCCGCAGAGGGGCCGAACGCGGCCGCAATCCAGTCGACGGTGGACGCATATCGCACTTCGCTTGGTGCGCTCAATTCCAATGTAACGGGCTCGTTCGGTACAGGTCGGCGCGAGGTCAACTGGGATGGCGTGCCTGATGCATTTGCTGCTCCAAATGCCCTACCGGGCGACTTTTTCAATGTCAACAGCCCGCGCGGGATCGTCATGTCGACGCCCGGCGGTAGTTTTCAGGTCAGCGCCAACTCCGCCGTTGGGACGATTGAGTTCGGCAATATCAACGCCACCTATCCAAATCTCTTTGCGCCGTTCAGCTCACAACGCCTCTTCACGGCCAATGGCAGCAACATCGTTGACGTTCAATTCTTCGTGCCCGGCACGACGACCGCCGCGCTGACCCATGGATTCGGCGTCGTATTTTCCGACGTCGATCTGCCCTTCACCACAATGATCGAATACTTCGATGCCGCCGATCTGTCGCTCGGGAGCTTCTTCGCACCCAACTTGCTAAATGCCAACGGGAGGTTGAGCTTTCTTGGAGTGACCTTCGACCTGGGAAAGGTGGTGTCACGCGCCCGCATCACCAGTGGTAATCAGAGCCTGGGGCCTAACGAGACGGATCAGCTGGATCTTGTGGTGATGGACGACTTCATCTATGGCGAGCCGGTCGCAGCCCGCCAATCGGTGCCGGAACCATCGACACTGGCGTTGCTGACGCTAGCGATGGCGATCTGCTTCGGGAGTCGTCGAGCCAAGCGCAATTGAAGGGTTCGGCGCCCGGGCGCGGGTGCTAGTCAAAGCCCGCGCCAAGGGGCCTATTGGGGCGAATCGGGAGTCGAGTATTGAGGTAGGCCCGTCACTCCAGTTTCAAGTGTCGAATCAGAATTCATGGATATCTCCCAATTGAACGGCACGGAGAGTGACCGACTACGCCCTTTCACACGATTCGCAATCCATCTGATGACTGTCAGTCTTTTAACGGGTCAGCAACGTCGGAGCAGTCCTGTCCTTTGCTCCGTCTATCTCCACAACAACGGTCCCCTCAGGTAGTTCAGCCAAGTTGCGCAGGCTGACTGAGCCAGCCGCGGTTTCTACGGCGGCGCGGCTGTTGTCGAGGACCTCGTCCACTGGGGCTGAGGGGGGCGTTTGTCGGGAAGAGGAAGCGGAATTCGCAGCAACTTGTTGTCAGGCAAGGCCAGCACAAAAGCGCCGACCTCCGGCTAGTGGCGGGCAGGCCATTTCTTGGCGAGGCGCGCAGTGTTTGCGTGAAAACCTCAAGCGCCCTGGCTGCAACTGGTTGGTGCAGGGCGTCACGTTCCACGCCGACGGGGTCGGAGCAGGTTGTCTTGACGTATTGCTTGCCCATTGGCGCCAGCAGCGGCCTGGTTGTCGGCTGAACCAACAATGATGGACAGGGGAACGGTGATCGCAGAATGGATGTCGGGCCTCGTGTGCGGGAGTGCACTATTCAACGGGCCTTGGGGTGGGCGTGTTTGTTCGCGGCTTTGAGTGTCGTTTGGGGCTATGGAGCTTGTTCTGTATGTGGGAGTAGCTATTGAAGTAATAGCTACTCTTGCGCTGTTGCCACCACTCTCACCCCACCGGAGACTGGGTTACGTGTCTGTTGGCATGGCCGGCTGGGGGCTGCAGCTTTGACGCTGGATGGCCTCACCCAAAGGCTTGTCCGAGGCAATGACGTGACTCAGCAACCAACGGTACATGAAGCGACAGAGCATTTCGGGTGAGATTCGATTGGCTCGCCAATCGTCGACCTGATGGCCGTACTCTTTGAGAAGTTCCTCGTGTTCTTTGCGGTGTGCGACGGCGTCCTCATAGTCGAGCTCCGCCATCAGTTTCTCCTGGGTTTCAAAATGCGCGGCAGTGGTGTTTCCCAGTTGCTCCAGCAATGCCGCCAGTTGCGTTTTGTCCCGCGATGGACTGA
>JBBKVN010000050.1:0-2869 GCA_037968455.1 Rhodoferax sp. | reverse complement strand
CCTTTTGATCTATTAGCCCTGGGCGCGGCCGCCTGCTGGGCGGTGGGTAGTATTTTGTCGGTCACCCCGGCGCGTCATCTGGGGGCGTTTGCCTTTTCACGCTGGCGCATGTTGATGGTGGCGGTCATGCTCTGGGCGGTTTCGCTGATGAGCGGTGGCTGGCGTTCGCTGGACAACGAGATCTGGGGCGTGATGGCCATCAGTGGCTTGATTGGCATTTTTGTGGGCGACACTGCCTTGTTTGCGGCCATGAACCGGCTCGGCCCCCGACGTGCGGGTGTCTTGTTTGCCACGCACGCTGTGTTCAGTGCTTTGCTCGGCATCTGGCTGCTGAATGAACACATGAGCCCACAAGCCGCTTGGGGCGCCGCCTTGACGGTGATAGGCGTCATGGCCGCCATTGTGCTGGGGCGGCGCAAGGAAGAGCAGCACGCCTGGGAGTCAGATCAGGGGAGTGTGGGCACCGGCGTGGTGCTCGGACTGGTGGCGGCCCTGTGTCAGGCGCTGGGCTCCTTGATTGCGAAACCCATGATGGGTCCCGCAGTGGACCCGGTGAGCGCCTCTGCCCTGCGGGTCACGGTGGCCTGCTTGGCTCACTTCTGTTTGTTGTGGGCGGGCTTTCAGGCCTCCAGGGCGCACAACCCTTTGACGCCGCGCATTGCCGTGCAGACGGGGGTCAACGGCTTCATTGCCATGGGCGTGGGCATGACGATGATTCTCACCGCCCTGCAAAAAGGCGATGTGGGTATGGTTGCCATTCTGTCTTCGGTGTCGCCTGTGTTGGTGCTGCCGCTCTTGTGGTGGCGCCTGGGACGGGCGCCAGCTGCCGGGGCCTGGGTGGGGTCGGCGTTGACGGTTGTGGGAACGGGCCTGATTCTGCTGCGCTAGGGCGGTTAAGCGCTGCGCCTGAATGGGGCTAATTGCAATAATTTGTTGCAGTGCAACAAAAAGCTTGCATCGTTTCGGGTTTTCCCTATAATTCGTTCTATGCTGCACTGCAACATAAGTACCCGGAAGGGGTTGCGCCGCAGAAACTGTCACACTTAAGGAACTCATCATGATGAACTTCAAACCAGAACAACTCGCCGCTACCCAACAAGCTAACCTGGAAGCTTTCCAGGGTCTGTCCGCCAAAGCCTACGAAGGTTTTGAGAAGATGGTTGAGCTGAACATGGCTGCTTCCAAAGCCCTGTTGGGTGACTCTTTTGCCCACGCACAAGCTGTGTTGGCCGCTAAAGATCCTAAAGAATTCATGGACCTGCAAGCCAGCCTGGTTCAGCCATTGGCTGAAAAGACTGTCGCTTACGGCCGTCACGTGCAAGCCATCGGTACCGACACTGGTTCCGATCTGAGCAAAGCCTTTGAGTCGAAAGTTGCTGAAGCCCAGACTACTTTCACCAAAGCCATGGAAAACCTGACCAAGAACGCACCTGCTGGCTCCGAAGCCGCTGTGGCCGCATTCAAAAACGCTTTGAGCACCAGCCAAAACGCCATGGAAACAGCCCAGAAGGCCGTCAAGCAAGCCATGACGACTGCTGAAAGCAACTTCACTGCTGCCACTGAGCAAGCTGTGAAAGCTGCCGGCAAGGTCGCACAGAAGTAATCAACCCCTTGGCCCTTGTGGCCAGGTGTTGAGAAAAAAGCACCCTCGGGTGCTTTTTTTGTTTCTCAGGTGGCAACGACGCCTGGCACGGCGAAGTATTCTCAGTGCCCGCCACCGAGGTAGGCCGCCCGCACCGCCGGGTCGTCCCGCAATTGCGCCGCAGGCCCGTGCACCGAGATCACGCCATTTTCAAGAACGTAGCCGTAATCTGCCACAGCCAGTGCGGCCGCCGCAAACTGCTCGACGAGCAACATCGTCACTCCTTCTGATTTCAGGCGCGCAATGATGCGAAACACCTCTTCGACGAGGATTGGGGCCAGCCCCATGGATGGCTCGTCCAGCAAAATGACATCGGGGTTGAGCATGACGGCCCGCGCCATGGCCAGCATTTGCTGCTCGCCACCGGACAGGGTGCCAGCCAACTGGGTTCTTCGCTCTTTCAACCGGGGAAACAACTCCAGCGCCCGTTCAAGATCAGCCGCCACATCACCTCTTGGCCGGCTGCCGGTCAAGCGAGGGAAGGCGCCCAGCGTCAGGTTGTCGGTCACGGTCATCGTCGCGAAAACTCGGCGACCTTCGGGTGAATGGGCCAGACCCAACTTGGCAATGTGATACGACTCCATGCCGTCAATTCGCTTTTCGTTAAGACTGATCGCCCCGCCCGTGGGGGCAATCATGCCGCTGATAGCCCGCATGGTCGTGGTTTTTCCCGCGCCGTTGGAGCCAATCAGTGTGACGACCTTGCCCCGAGGCACTGTCATGGAGATGCCGTGCAGTACTTGCACTTTGCCGTAGCCGGCGGACAGGTTTTCAATATTTAACATGGGTTGATCCTTCTGGTTCGCTCAGTGGGCGGGCGCTGCCGCTTCGCCACCCAGATAGGCCTCGATGACTTTGGGGTCTGCCTGCACCTGAGCCGGCAAGCCTTCTGCGATCTTCTGGCCAAAGTCCAACACCGACACGGTGTCGCACATGCTCATGACCACGTCCATGTGGTGTTCAATAAGAATGACGGTCACGCCGTGCTCGCGGATCTTGCGAATGATGGTGACCAGCTCTTTGATGTCTGGTGCGGTGAGTCCTGCTGCGGGCTCGTCCAGCAACAACAACTGCGGGTCAAGCGCCAATGCCCGGGCAATTTCCAGCAGCCGCTGCTTGCCGTAAGGCAGGTTGCGAGCTTCTTCATGCGCCAGTGAGGCAAGCCCCACAAACTCAAGAAGCGCCATTCCCCGCGCGGTAGCCAAGCGGTTCTCCCGTTTGTACCTC
>JBBKVN010000049.1:0-4268 GCA_037968455.1 Rhodoferax sp. | reverse complement strand
GATACGCTGGTTGCGGCCGCTGGCGGCACGGCGAGGTCATATGTGGCCGTGCTGGTAGTGGCCGGGCTGGGGTCGGGGGTCACCACAATGTTGCTGATGGTGTACGTATTGCTGTTGACCAGCGCAGGGTTGGTGACCGTGATGCCTTCAGAGAGCAGCGGCGAAGTGCCTGGCGTCACCGTGACGTTGTAAGCGCCATCGCGTGCGCCTTGTAGCATGAAGGCGCTGTCGCCGTCCAGCGCAAACGGTATGCCGACTTCGCTGCTTTGGCTCTGGCCAGGCAGGCCATTGAAGGTGTAGTCCGGTGTGCCCGCGTTGGGGCCGACAAAGGGCTTGGCCGCACTGCCCAGAGAGCCGAACAGAGGTTGACCGTTGGAATCGGTCCGGTTGGACAGGGCCAGCACTTGGTCCCGCAGTCCGGCCATCTCCAATGCCACGGTTTTTCGGTCACTTTCGCTGAAGGTGCCGTTGCCGGCGCTCACCGCCAGTTCTCGAAAACGTTGCAACGCGTCAGTCACGTCGCCCAGCGCGCTTTCGGCCTGAACAATCGAGGTTCGCTGCGCCTCCAGCGCGCGTTGATCTGTGGCAATGCGGCCAATGCGGGTGAGGGCCCGTTCGGCTTGGGCGGCACTGGTGGGGTCGTCGCTGGCTCGCACCACGCGTTTGCCCGAGGTGAGGTTTTCTTGCAGACTTGAGAGTTTGGCTTGGCGCGTCATGAGGTTGCGCTGGGCGTTGTCGTAGGTGTTGGCCGACCCGAGCCTGGAAAATGAGTTGACTGACATGGTGCGTCCTCCTGCCTGGTGCGACCTTAGCGGCCCAGGCTTTGAATCAGGGTGTCAAAAATGCCTTGTGCGATCTGAATCATCTTGGCTGAGGCCTGGTAGGCCTGCTGAAACTGCAGCAGTTTGGCCGCCTCTTCATCGAGATTGACGCCAGACACCGCGGTCCGGTCCTTTTCAAGATTTGTTGCAATGGCGCTGGATACATCCGCCGCGAAATTTGCTCCTTGGCCTCGAACGCCAACCTGTGCGATCAAACCTGCATAGCCGTCGGTCAGGGCGGCGCCATCAAACATGGCGAGATCCCGCAAACCCATCATGGCGTTTGCATTGCCGGCATTGAGGCTGCGAAAGGCCGACGGTATTGGACCAACTGTCACGGTGTCGCCAGCCTGCGGAACCCCCTTAAGAACCAAAGACCAACCGGCCACGGCCGGCAGTGTCACTGGGCCGGACTCGATCGGAACTCCAGAGGTAAAGGGGTAAGTGGTGATGCCGGTGTCTGAGCGTGTGTAGTTTCCCAACCCGTCAAATGCGAGCGTGATGGCGGGCAGCGTTGTGGCGGAGCGCGTCACCACGCTTTCCAGCGCGAGGGTGCCACGATTATTGTTGCCGACGCTGGCGGCAACGGGGCTTGATACAGCCAGCCCGCGGGGTGATGAAAACTCTCGGCTGACGCTACTGGGAGATGTACTGAATGGTTTGATCAGGAATCGATCGCCTGCCGCCGGTGTGCCTGACGGCATGGAGATGTTCAACCCGTCGAGCGTGGCCAATATCGGGGCAGTTGTCGCAGGGGTTTGCGGAAAAGACGTTACCGTGCCATCAGATCGACGGGTGATATGGCCAGACGTTGACGAGAGGAAGTTCACTTCGTAGTCGGATGCCGAAAATTTGGTGACGTCGTTGATGGAAATAGTGACGCTGGCGGTACCCACATTCAATACAGCTGGTGCGGTTGGCGATAAGACGTTCTTCGCGCTGAATGCAATCGATGAGAACAGTTGGCCACCAGGATTGCCATCCATGTCCAAACCCAATGAGTGCTGTTCATTCATGCTGGTTGTGACCGCCAGCGTCAGTCGACCCAACAAGTTTCGTCCTTCGGCCAGATCGTTGTTTTGAAACCGAAGCAGCCCGGACACCTCACCACCGCCCAATGTGTTTTCGTCCAGAGTGAGGGAGAATCCATTGCGTGAAATGGATAATTTGCTTTTCAGTGGATCGCCAAAATCATCCTTCGCGATAGACACGGTGGCGGCCATGGTTCCAAGCACGAGCGGTTGGCTACCACCAATGAAAATACTCACAGAGCCGTCTGATGCGGCCACCGAACTCGTTTGCACATACTGATTGAGATCGCGCACCAATTGGTCGCGCTGGTCGAGCAAGTCGTTGGGAGGCTGTCCGGCACCTTGGGTTCGAATGATCTTTTCGTTCGTCTCGCTGATGCTCTTGGCCAGGCTGTTGATCATGGTGACTTTTTGCCCCAGCTCTTGGGTAACCCCGTACTGAAGCTCATCCAGATTTTGGGCAGTCGTTCGGATGCGCGCCGCTGTTTCGTCAACCCGAGTGAGCACCACTGTGCGTGCGGTGAGATCAGTGGGCGCGCTGGCAACGTCCGAGAAAGCGTTGAGCATGTCGTTGATCGAAGCGCCCAATCCAGTACTTCCCCCCGCAAACAAACCCTCGAGCTGTTTAAGCTTGTCAGCGCGGGCGACGTCCGCTGCTTGAGTCGCCCCTGCCATTGTGGCCTGCGTCGTCAAGAACTCACTGTAGTTGCGTTGGATGGTCTGGACGGACACGCCACTGCCGACATAGCCACCAGGCCCATTGATGCCTTGAACGGTCTGCAGCACCACCGACTGACGGGAGTACCCGGGCGTTGTGACATTGGCGATGTTGTGGCCAGCTGTCTGTAGTGCGACTTGGTTGGCTTGTAGGGCACGCATGCCGATATTGAGAAGTCCACTCATGCGCTGCCCTGTGACGCTTGGGCGTGTTGCTGCTGAATGCGCAGGGTTGAGTTGATGGCGCGACTCAGCTTGGCGGCGTACTCGGGGTCGGTGGCGTAGCCCGCTTTTTGCAGGCCAGTGGCAAAGGCGTGGGCCGAGTCGGTTTGCTGGCTCACCTCGGCATAGCGAGGCGACTGGGTGATCAAGCGGGCATAGTCCTTAAACGAATCCTCGTAGGAGTCGTAGGCGCGAAACTTGGCTACGGTTTTTTGAGCGACACCGTTGACATACTCGGTGGTGGTGATTTCTGCCACTTTGCCAGTCCAGCCGCCCGTGGCCTTGATGCCAAACAGGTTGAAGGACGGTGCACCGTTGGCGTGTTTGATTTCCTGCCGACCCCATCCGGTCTCATGCCCAGCTTGGCCCAGCATGAATCCAGAGGGCAGTCCGCTGGACTGCTCTACCCGAGAGGCGGCCACGGCGTGCTGTTGGACAAAATTGCTCTGGGTTGGCGTAACGCGAGCAGCGGCTGGCGCGGCATTGGCGGCGTAGGCGGCGGCTGACGACGCTTGGCTGCGAGCGCTCATGGGCAGTGCCGAAGGGCCGCTGACCAAGGCGCTGGGGTCCAGCGTGGCGCCCCCCATTTGGCGCGAGAGTTGTTGCGCAATCAGGTCAGACAGGCCGCCGGCCTGGCCAGACATCTGCACCGCAAACTGCTGGTCCAGCAAGTCGGTTCCCATGTCGCTGCCAGCGTTGTCGGTCATGCCGGACTTCATGGTGGCTTCGCGCATGCTTTTGAGCAACTCCCGCATGAACAGGGACTCAAACTGCTTGGCCGTTTCTTTGATGGCCTCGGGTGTGCTTTTCCCCGCCTGCAGCTTCAAGCTGTTGAGCGAGCGGGCGTCAACCGCGAGCGCGTTGGAGGTCGAGGGAAGTTGACCGTAGGCCATCAGATCACCTCCAGCTCCGCATTCAAGGCGCCTGCCGCCTTGATGGCTTGCAAAATGGACAGAAGGTCTTGGGGGGTGGCGCCCAGTGAATTCAGGGCGCGCACGACGTCAGCCAGTTGGGTGGCGGCAGGCAGTTGGATCAGCATGCCGGGTTCCTGTCGAATTTCAATATTGCTTTTCTCGGTCACCACGGTTTGCCCACCGGTAGACAGCGGGTTGGGCTGGCTGATGATGGGCGTGGATGTGATGCTGATGGACAGGTTGCCGTGGGCAATGGCGACCTCACCCAGCGTGACGGCCTGATTCAGGACAATTGACCCGGTGCGGGAGTTGATGACGACCTTGGCGGCCGGGCGGGATGACGCCAGTTGCAGCTCTTCCATCTCCGCAATAAAGGCAACGCGGGCGTTCGGGTCAATGGGCGCGCTGACATCGATGGTGCGGCCATCCAGCGCGCGGGCTGAGTTTGCCCCAAAGCGCTTATTAATGGCTTCGGCCACGTGACGTGCCGTCTGAAAATCGGAAGCCTCTAGGCCCAATGTGATGCTGTTGCCTTCCAGTAGGGGGGTGGGAACAATTCTCTC
>JBBKVN010000048.1:0-5610 GCA_037968455.1 Rhodoferax sp. | reverse complement strand
GCCCGAGTTCGTGCTGCCCACGCATCCGTGATAATCAATTGCATCTAGCCATCCTATGTCTTGTCACTCATGCAGCGCCGCCAAAATTCAGTCACCATTCTTCAAGCGAGTCAAAGCTCGCCCACACTCGCCAGACTAAGTGAACTGGCACTGGAAGAAGATGAGGAAGAAGACCGGGGGCGGTTAATCCCAAATTTCCCATTAGCCCTAATGTCTAATGGAAGCCATTAGCGTAAGTGTTTGATTTGTTTGAAGAATTGGCTGATTTTTGGGTAAAGTAGCTGATCGCGATTTGAGTGCGGGGTTGCCATGAACTTTGAGCTGCGGTTTACGGACAAAGAAATCACTGCCTGGGGCGGCATGGGCCTGATGAAACGCATGCTCGATCACCTGGGATTTGACGATGCCTTATCGCAATCGGGCTTGCCCCAGCCCGGCTCTAACCGCGGCTACGCAGCGGAGCAACTCATCACCCAATTCATGCTCTCGGTATGGTGCGGCGCCAACCGGTTCGAGCACGGCGAAGTCACCCGCCACGACCCCGTTCTCAAGCGCATCTTTGGTATCAAGCGCATGGCCAACTTCAAGGCCGTCATGCGACTGTTTCGCCGCTTTACGCAGCACTCCAACGAAGCCGTCATGGACAAACTTTACGGCTGGATGTTTGAGCAAATTGCCATAGATGGCATCACCCTGGATGTGGACTCCACCGTCATGACCCGCTACGGCCAGCAAGAAGGCGCGGCACGGGGCTACAACCCGGCCAAGCGAGGTCGCTCAAGCCACCACCCGCTCATGGCATTTGTGTCGGAAACACGCATGGTGGCCAACCTGTGGCTGCGCCCCGGCAACACCAGCTCAGCCAACAACATCCAGGGCTTCTTGGCCAACACCCGACAGCGGCTGGGCAACAAACACATTGCCCTGTTGCGCGGTGACAGTGGCTTTAGTGACAACGCATTTCTTACCCACCTGGAAGAACAAAGGCTGCACTACGTCATTGCCCTGCGCCAGACGCCGCCGCTGCAAAGGGCACTGGTAGATGCCAGCCTTGAGGGCAAGGGCTGGTGGGGCCTTGTGGACGACACCGCCAAGGTGGTGCCAGGCATTGAGCTCACCCGCTTTCGCTACCAGGCCGACAGTTGGGCCCAACCCCGTTGGGTGACGGGTATTCGTCAGCATATCGATCAACGCAATAGTCCCAAGGGCAAGACCTTGAATCTGTTTGCCGATGACCCGGTGATTGGACGCTACCGCTTTAGCGCACTGGTCAGCGACATGGACTTGCCTGCTGAGACGGTATGGCGCACTTACCGGGGGCGGGCCAATTGTGAGAACAGAATCAAGGAGCTCAAGTACGACTTTGCGGCTGACAGCTTCAACATGAAGGATTTCTGGGCGACTGAGGCGGCACTCAATACGGTGATGCTGGCGTACAACCTGATGAGCTTATTCAGACAGGTTCTACTCAAGACGACTGTACTCAAAGGTGGCGTGTCCACGCCAATACAGCACACGTTGCAGACGCTTCGCTACAAGCTATTTGCCAAGCCGGCTTACACCACCACAGAGGGGCGCAAGTCCATACTGAATTTGGCAATGGCCATGCAGCACAGACAGTGGATGAAGGGGCTATGGGATGAGGCCACTCAGTTCGATTTGCCGGTCAAATTCGCCGCCAATCACCCGCCTTCAACGGGCTAATGGAAAATCTGGGTTCATTTCTACTCTGGGCGTTTTTGCGCGAAAGGGACAGGTATTTTTGGGTGAAAAGCGCGACTTGGTCAACCGCAACGTTGCCGTGGCTGCCGAATCCTATGCCGAGGAACTGCTCCGCCGCGAGCCGCAGATTCAGTTGCAGCGGCATGCCACTATGCACGAGGCGATGCAGTCGGTACTCGATGAGAACAGCCAATTTTTTGTAGCAGAGGCCACTTCCACGCTGCGCAGGATTGACGATGAGGGCATCACCGGCCTGCGCTACGCCGGTGCGTTGCAGGAATACCCCTTTCGCTTGAGCATCGCGGTCAACCCCCGAGTTGAGGGCCTGCTGGCGCTCATCGACGCGAGTCTGGCCACCATCACGCCCGACGAGGAGTCGATCATCCGGCGCCGATGGGTCGGCGCTGCGTTGGACGGTGGCATCAAATTGGGCCAGTTGGTGCGTTGGACGCTGGGGCTGGGGCTGTTGATTGGACTTGGATTTTTGGCCATTTATAGATGGAATCGCAAGCTCAAACGAGACGTTGATCGTCGAACCCGCCTGTATGTCGCCTTGACTGGATGCAACTCGGCCGTTGCGCGGTGCAAGGATGAGAACGAATTGTTCTCTGAGGTCTGTCGCATTGCCGTGGAGCTCGGTGGGATCAAGATGGCCTGGGTTGGGTTGATTGACCCGACAACCCAACTGCTGCAGCCCATTGCCTGCTTTGGCAAAGACGCTGACCTGTATCTTCAGAACCTCCAAGTTTCGGTGGATGCCAATAGCCCGATGGGTCGCGGTCTGACGGGGACGGCGGTTCAGGAGAACAGGCCTGTGTGGTGTCAAGATCTGGATGCCGATCCGCGCTCCGATCCCTGGCGCCAACACCGCGCCGGATTTGGCTGGCGAGCCGCATGCGTTCTGCCCTTACATCGCAAGGGTGTGACGGTGGCCGTGCTCACACTCACGGCCGGAAAGGATGGCGTGTTCGACTCTGCAGCCCGCGAGCTGATCACGGATATGGCCGCCAATATTGACCAAGGGCTTGACAACTTTGTTCGAGCAGCCGCCCTGCGCGATCTGACGCAGCAATTGCAGACCATTGCCGACCACGCGCCCGTGGCGTTGGCGCAAGTAGATCGGGACCTGCGTTACCGGTTCGTGAACGAGAACTTTTCGAAGATGCATGGACTTCGTCCGGCCGATATTGTTGGCAAGCCCGTGGCCGAGCTGCTCGGCGACACGGCCTATGATCAACTCAGGCATCACATTGACGCAGTGATGGCGGGGCAGTCGGTCGAATTTGAACGCGATGCACCGCCATTACCGCTGAAAATCAAGCCTGCCGTCGTTCATGTGTGTCTGGCCCCTGAGCGCGATGCCGACGGCCGCGTCATTGGCTACCTCACGGCCATCATCGACATCACGGCGCGCAAGGAAGCCGAAGATCAATTGCGCAAACTATCGCAGGCTGTCGAGCAAGCTTCGGACAGCATCATGATCACCGACACCAACGCAGTGATTGAGTATGTCAACGACGCCTTGCTTGAGAATACCGGCTACTGTCGCGACGAGTTGATTGGCAAGACCCCAAAGGTGCTGCAATCTGGTCACACCCCCAGTGACACTTAAACGGCCATGTGGGATGACCTCACGCAGGGCCGTTCTTGGCATGGCGAATTGCACAATCAGCGCAAGGATGGCAGTCAGTACATCGACCAAACCGTTATTTCCCCAATGCGGCAAAGTGACGGCACGCTGACCCACTACGTGTGCGTGCAGAAAGACATCACGGCGCAAAAGGCCGCCGCCGAGAAAATCGAGAAATTTGCGTTTTATGACCCGTTGACCGGGCTGCCCAATCGCCGCCTTCTGATGGATCGGCTGAAGCATTCCATGGCCGGGGGGATTCGCGATCAGCGTCAAGGTGCCGTGATGTTTGTCGATCTAGATCACTTCAAGGGTGTCAACGACACGCTCGGTCATGCCGAGGGTGACCTGTTGCTGAAAATGGTGAGTGAGCGGTTGACGTCCTGTGTGCGTGAAGGCGACACGACCGCACGGCTTGGGGGGGATGAGTTTGTCGTGTTGTTCAACGAGGTCAAGGACGGTGCACTTGATGCGGCCACCCAGGTTCAGATCATGGGTGAAAAAATCCTCGCGTCCCTGGCCCACTCCTACTTGTTGACAGGCGGTCCGCATGACTGCACGGCCAGCATTGGTGTGGCACTGTTTGGCGGTGGGTCAGAGACCGATCCGGAGGGGCCTTTGAAGCGCGCTGATCAGGCCATGTATCAAGCCAAGGCGGCTGGGCGATGCGCACTGCGCTTCTTTGATCCCGAACTGCAGGCGGTGGTGACAGCGCAATCCGCGCTGGAGACCGACTTGCGCGAGGCGATCAACAAGGGCGAGTTGGTCCTGCACTATCAACCTAAGGTGTCCTTGCGCACGGGGACAGTTGTCGGGGTCGAAGCCTTGATTCGCTGGCAACGCGCCGATGGGAAGTTGGTGCCGCCCAATGATTTCATCCCAATGGCGGAGCGAACCAAGCTGATCGTGCCGATGGGGCAGTGGGTCATTGAAGAGGCTTGTCGCCAGATAGTTGAATGGCGTGAGGCCGGATTGCCCGAGATCAAAGTAGCGGTCAATGTGTCGGCACACCAGCTTCAGGCCGGCGACCTCGACACTATTCTGTCTCGGGTCTTGAAGGACAACGACATTTCCCCACACTTGCTCGAGGTTGAACTGACCGAAAGCGTTTTGATGGAGGACCCCGAAGCGGCCGCCACACTGCTCACGAAAATCAAAGCCACCGGTGTCAGCTTGGCGCTGGATGATTTTGGTACGGGATACTCCAGTCTTGCCTATCTGGGACGCTTTCCCTTCGATACCTTGAAGATCGACCGCTCATTCGTGCAGAACATCGTGACCGAGTCCAGTTCAGCCATCATCGCCATCACCATCATTGACCTGGCGCACCGCATGCGCATGGTGGTCGTCGCCGAGGGCGTGGAGACCGAAGCGCAACTGGGCTTGCTCAGAAAGAACGGTTGCGATCAAATGCAAGGTTATCTGTTCAGCCGTCCGCTTGCCGAACCCGCCATGCGTGCCATGCTGGCCCAGGACAACAGGCTTGCGCGCGCACTGAGCATTGATCCAGACCAAAAGACCCTTCTTCTTGTCGATGATGACCCCAGCATCGTATCGGCCCTGCGCCGCTCCCTTCGCAAAGAGGGCTACCGCATTCTGAGTGCCAGTAGCGGTGAAGAGGCGCTGAAGCTATTGGCCATCAATGAGGTGAACGTGTTGCTGTCGGACCAGCGCATGCCCCACATGGCCGGCACTGAATTGTTGCGCCGGGCCTGCGTCATTTCGCCGAATACGGTTCGACTCATTCTTTCGGGCTACTCGGATTTGGAGAGCGTTACCCGATCAGTGAACGAGGGGTATATCTACAAATTCATGAGCAAACCGTGGGTTGAAGAAGAAATGCGAACCAACATTGCAGACGCATTCCGGCATTCAAAGATGCTTGTGAAACAGCTGCTGACCCAGACACGGGATGCTGAGCGCCCTGCAGTGCACGAAATTTGAACGTCTGCTGCGAGCGGACCTCGGTCGTGGCAAGGCCTGCCGCTCTCTCACCGGCGCGGGGGTGATGGCCGGTGCTGAACTGCATTTGGATAGGGCGTCGGGCGGTTGGGTCGTCCGCGGATTGTGTTTCTGTTTGCGACCCCATTGGCTCGCCAATCCTAGCGACTCTGGCCGCTGTGGCTCGCCTCCAACCGAGCTTTGAGAAAGCCGCCAGTGCCATAGCGCGTCACCCGGCTGTAGAAGCGCTCGGTCAAGCGTTGCACCATGGTCGAATAGTCGTCCACCAGCGCGGGCGCCATGGTGAAACTGTCGTA
>JBBKVN010000047.1:0-4891 GCA_037968455.1 Rhodoferax sp. | reverse complement strand
GTTGACATGGTGGTTGGCGCACTGCACGACCCCTTCCACACCATCCATATGGGCGTCACAGCAGAAAACATTGCGGCCAAGTGGGGCATCTCCCGCGAGGAGCAAGACGCCATTGCCGTTGAAAGCCACAACAGAGCCCAACGTGCCACAGAAGCGGGCTACTTCAAATCCCAAATCATGCCTGTGATGCTGAAAAGCAAGAAGGGTGAGGTTGCCTTTGAGACGGACGAGCATTTTCGCGCCAACTGCGCAGCAGCCGACATGGCCAAACTCCGGCCTGCGTTTTTGAAGGAAAACGGCACAGTCACTGCGGGCAACGCATCAGGCATCAACGACGCGGCAGCTGCCGTTGTCCTGATGGAAGCCGGTACCGCCAAGGCCCGCGGCTTGAAGCCCATGGCCCGCTTGGTAGCCTACGCACACGCTGGTGTCGACCCCAAATACATGGGCATTGGCCCCGTCCCTGCCACTCAACTCGCCCTCAAAAAAGCCGGCCTGTCGATCAGCGACTTGGACGTGATTGAGGCGAACGAGGCTTTCGCGGCCCAGGCGTGTGCGGTGACCCGCGATCTCGGTCTGGACCCCGCCAAGGTGAACCCCAACGGCTCGGGCATTTCCTTGGGCCACCCCATTGGCGCCACTGGCGCGGTGATCACCGTCAAAGCCCTGTATGAGCTGGAACGCATTGGTGGTCGCTACGCGCTGGTCACCATGTGCATTGGTGGCGGTCAGGGTATCGCGGCCATTTTTGAGCGCACTGCCTAAGAAGAACCCATGGCGTGGCGTCGAAGGATCAAGAGATGAAGAAGCAATGGAGCCTTGGCGCCAAGCTCACGCTGGTGGGCATGCCTTTCTTGCTGCTGGCCCTTCTCTCGACGGTGGTCACGCTATGGGTCTCCTGGCAGCTTGACGGCGGTGCGGCTGCCGTAAATGAGGCAGGGCGCATGCGGATGCAGTCCTACCGCATGGCCCTGTCCATTGCAAAAGGAGACACCGTCCCGCTAACTGAACAGGCCCTGGAGTTTGAAAAAAGCCTGGAGACACTGCGAAACGGCGATCCCGAACGCCCGCTATTTGTACCGTGGGACAACACCGTTCGAGAGCGGTTTTCAAACGTGGAGTCCGGGTGGCTGGACTTTCAGTCGCGCTGGTTGTCAAAAACACCCGAAGCCACCGACGACTTGCGATCGGACACATTGACTCTGGCATCCCGTGTCAATGCGCTTGTCACCAGCATTGAGACTCACATGTCGCATTGGACGACCATGCTGCATCTTCTTCAATTGACGATGCTGGCCATGGCCATTCTGGCAGCGGTGGTGTTGCTCTACACGGGCTTTCTGTTTGTTGTTGAGCCAGTGGCACAACTCAAGCAGGCGATTGAAAAAATCCAGCACGGCGATTTGGGTGCAAGGGTTGAAAAGTCAACCAGTGATGAATTTGGCACGCTGGCCGATGGTTTCAACGGCATGGCTGAGCACCTTCAGCAGATGTATCGACACCTCGAAAGCAAAGTTTCAGAAAAAACAGCTGAAATTGAGGAAAAACGTGAACGCCTTGAGGGGCTCTATGAAGTGACCGCACTAGTGGCCAATGCGACCACACTGGATTCGCTGGCACAAGGATTTGCCAAAACCATTGCCCGCATCTCCCACTCCGATGGCGTCGTCGTTCGTTGGTCCGACCAGGCCAACCAACGTTATTTGATGGTGGGGGCTCATGGCCTGCCCGCCAGCATGATTGACGCAGAGTTGTGTATCGACAAGGGCGACTGCTACTGCGGCAATGTGGCGCCCGACGTCGGGTTTCGCGTCATTCCGATTCAGGTCGATGGTCGCTCGGGCTTGCAACACTGTGCCAAAGTGGGATTTGAGACCGTGGTCAACATTCCGGTTCGCTTGCATGAAAGGCAAATGGGCGAGGTCGACCTGTTTTTCAATGCCCGGGTCACGCCAACTGCGGCGCAGCGCTCGCTGTTGGAAGCGCTCACCAGCCATTTGGCCAGCGGCATGGAGAACCTTCGTCTGAACTCGCTTGAGAAAGAAGCGGCTGTGTCGCAGGAGCGTCACCTTTTGGCGCGGGAGCTGCATGACTCCATCGCACAGTCACTTGCGTTCCTGAAAATCCAGGTGCAATTGATGCGGGACGCGGTCAAAGCGGAGAATCCCGCCGAGATCAAGCTAGTTCTTGAAGAAATCGACATGGGGGTGAAGGAGAGCTACAACGACGTTCGCGAGTTGTTGTTGCACTTTCGCACCCGAACCAATGCGGAAGACATTGAGCCCGCCCTGGCCACCACCCTGCGCAAGTTTGAGCATCAGAGTGGGGTTGCCACCTCTCTCTCCATGCAGGGGCAGGGCATGCCCTTGTCACCGGACCTGCAAATTCAAGTCCTGCACATTGTTCAGGAAGCGCTGTCCAACGTACGCAAGCATGCAAGAGCGTCGCAGGTTTGGCTTGAGGTCAAACAGCAGCCTGAATGGCGTTTCGAAGTTCGCGACAATGGCATCGGATTTCGCCCTGACAACCATGAACTTGACGAAACCCATGTGGGACTTCGCATCATGTCGGAGCGTGCACAACGCATCGGGGCGCGGCTTGACTTGGAGTCCACGCCGGGCCACGGCAGCTCCGTCACGCTGACCCTGCCTCCGCCAGCCTCGCTCTCACCCCAGATGCCGGCAAAAACCACCGAAATCAACTTGATCTCCGCTTAACTTCTCGCCATGCAAGTTGCTCCACTGAATCCCATTCGAATACTGGTCGTCGACGACCACACCCTGTTTCGACGCGGCTTGATGGCGCTGTTGGCCCGCGACGCGGCGTTGTTGGTGGTGGGCGATGCGGCCGATGCCGGCCAAGCCCAGCGCAAAGCGATTGAATTGCAACCGGATCTGATCTTGCTTGACAACCATCTGCCCGGGGTAAACGGCGTGGACGCCCTGCCGGACTTGCGGGAAGCCGCGCCCAAAGCGCGCATTCTCATGCTGACCGTGAGCGAGGATGAACGGGACCTGTCTGCCGCGCTGCGCGGCGGAGCAGCTGGCTATCTTCTGAAAACAATTGACGGTGATGCGCTAACGCTGGCCATCCAGAGCACCATGCGCGGCGACAGTGTGGTCGCCCCTGAAATGACAAGCAAACTGGTCTCAGCTTACCGGGATGCAAGCACCAACGAAGCACCGACACCGCCTGCCGAAGCCACACCGGGCGATGCGCCAAAAACAGCGCTTTCCACGCTATCACCCAGAGAACGTGAAATACTGCGCGGCATCGCAACCGGCGCCAGCAACAAGCAAATTGCACGGGATTGCGGTATTGCAGAGACCACCGTGAAAATTCATGTGCAGCACATTCTGAGAAAGCTCAATGTCAGCTCCCGCGTCCACGCGGCCGTGATCGCAACTGAGCTGGGTCTGCTTTGACCTGTATCAACTCAAACCAATAAAAACCATCCAGTAGCTCGACAGAACTACCTCCTCCGACAAGGAGTAGTTCCATTTAGTCATCGATACGCTCCCACAGAGGGATGCCGAAAAAACTCTGCCAGATCTAAAGTGAGGTCAGGCAAAAAAGGAGTTTTTGAGATGACAAAAAAAGGACAGGCACTTTCTGTGCTGATTGTCAGTACTGTGGCGTTCACGGTGTGTTTTATGGTCTGGATGATGTTCGCCGTGATCGGCATCCCGATCAAAAAGGCGCTTGACCTCAACTCGACACAATTCGGCCTGTTGATGGCCATGCCCGTATTGAGTGGATCCCTGGTTCGCGTTCCCTTGGGCATCTGGACAGACCGTTACGGCGGCCGCATTGTCATGACCGCCCTTCTGGCTACCACCGTGCCCGCCATCTGGATGATGACCTATGCCACCGAGTTTTGGCATTTTCTGACTATTGGTCTGGTGCTTGGTTTGGCAGGTGGTTCGTTCTCGGTCGGCACCCCTTACGTCGCACGTTGGTTTCCCAAGAACCAACAGGGCTTCGCCATGGGCATCTTTGGTGCCGGTAACGCGGGCGCTGCTGTCAACAAGTTCCTGGCTCCGGCGATTCTGGTGGCCTTTGGCTGGGCCATGGTGCCCAAGGTCTATGCCGCCATCATGCTGGGAACCGTTGTGTTGTTCTGGATGATGAGCCACAGCGACCCGGCCCACCTGGTTTCCAGCAATGTGAAATTCACGGACCAACTCAAATCCCTGAAAGACCCTCGCGTGCTCAAGTACTGCCAGTACTACAGCATTGTGTTCGGCGGCTACGTTGCCCTCTCCCTCTGGATGGTTCAGTACTACGTGGGCGAATACGGCCTTGACATTCGCACTGCCGCCTTGCTTGCTGCCTGCTTCTCATTGCCCGGTGGCGTTCTGCGCGCCGCAGGTGGCTGGATGTCTGACAAATGGGGCGCACACAGCGTCACCTGGTGGGTGATGTGGGTGAGTTGGATTTGTCTGTTCTTGCTCAGCTACCCACAAACTGACTTCACGATCATGACGACCTCTGGTCCCACGACCTTCCACATTGGCCTCAATGTGTACATGTTCACCATTCTGATGTTCATCTTGGGCATCGCCTTCGCGTTCGGAAAAGCCAGCGTATTCAAGTACGTCAGCGACGACTACCCCGGCAACATCGGAACCATCAGCGGCATCGTCGGCCTGGCTGGCGGCATGGGCGGCTTCGTCCTGCCCATCATGTTTGGCGCTTTGATGGACCTGACTGGTGTGCGCTCCAGCGCCTTCATGTTGATGTACGGCGTGGTCTGGGTCTCACTGATCTGGATGTACTGGACCGAAGTTCGCCGCAGTCAACTTATGGGCAACAACGCCACCGAATTCAGCCTGAAGAATTAAGAGCTCTTTTACAGAAAGCAAGTCATGAACATGAAAACGCAGTCCGG
>JBBKVN010000046.1:0-9733 GCA_037968455.1 Rhodoferax sp. | reverse complement strand
TGTCTCATGCAGCCAGCGAGGTGCATGGATTGCAGTTAAAACCTGCTGCGTTGAAACTTTTAACCTTGAAAGATTGATATGAAAAAAATCATGCTGATTTTTGCGTTGCTCGCCACATTGGGCCTGGCCGCATGCGAGCGCCCTACCGTTGTTGCAGTGCCGGCAGCACCGGTGGCCGTTCCCGGTCCGGCAGGCCCGGCAGGTGATACCGGCGCAACTGGTGCCACCGGCTATACGGGGGCCACGGGTAATCAGGGCAAGGATGGCGAAACGGGTGCGACCGGCAAGTCTGGCGATGGCACCACCGTTATCGTGACGCCGCCCGCGAATTGATTTTTCACGATCCATTTTTGGGAGAGCATCATGAGTCTGGGAACCATACTGTTGGTCTTGTTGGTTTTAATGTTGTTAGGCGCCATACCGGCATGGCCGCACAGCCGAAGTTGGGGTTACGGACCCAGCGGTGGGCTGGGCTTGGTCGTGATCATCTTGGTTGTTCTACTGCTGATGGGGCGCTTGTGAGGCTGAGCCCAAACTAGAGCTGACAACAGGCCCCTCACGGGGCCTGTGGTGCCAATCTCGCCCCAATTGAATTGGCCAAGACATTCTTATCACCAAGCCGGCGCTGTGGCAGGGCCGCCTTTCTCTGCCCGAAGAGATTGATCGGTTGAATCAAAAGCCAGTTTGCTCCGGGAAATCCATTAACCCATGTCCCGCGCAGACGCAGCACATGGCCGATGTGGTTGCGGGTTTCTTCGTTGTCATCGCCTGTTGATCCGGTTGCCACCGGCAGGGGGACGACCAACGGCCTTGTCTTTCGCGGCGATCGCGAATCTGTGCAAGATCGCCTCCTCGATCGTCGACCAGACCGGCACACTGACTGAAGGCCTGCCTCCCTCCGAGAGGGTGTTGGTTACCAAATGCTTCAAGGATGAGGAAATGCAGCGTTTGGCCGCGAGGGCGTCACTGTGTTCGGCACCGCACAGACCCACGCGGTCACTCTGGCCATACTCAAAACACCAATCCGCCCAGGCACTGAGATCACATCAAACCGGGTGTCAGCCGGCGGCAACCTTCCCTCAGGACACAGCCATGACCAACCTCACCAATCCAATGCATTGCTGGCGCACCGCCTCCGACGGCCGCTCAGCAGACACCTTGCCCGCCGACTTGTCAGCGCTGGGTGAGCATCTGAACAGCTGTCAGAGCACGCACCGCCACATTCTGGCCTTGCATTGCGCGACACAGGCCGCGCGGAGGTTCATGGCAGCACGCTTTTTCACGACAGTGGTGCTTGCTGTCGCCATTCTGGGTGTGACCATCTGGATTTTTTAAGAGCGATCCATGGTGAGTTCCACACTGCTGAGCCTACTGCCCGACGCCCCAGAGGAGCTGCGTGGCATTTTGGACAGCGAGCACGGGCCGGTCCAAGAGCCTATTCGCTCAGAAATTTTTGGCCCCCAGCGCTTTGCGCAGCACGGCCGCAGTCTGGCCGAGACCCATCGCGCGGTAATCGGTTCAAACGCAGTGGCACAGTTCTTTCCGCGCATCGAGGGCAATATTGTCGCCTTGCGCCAGGCACACCGCTACATCGGCACCCTCGCGGGTTCAGGTTACGACATCAGTCCAGCGGCTGAGTGGTTGCTGGACAACTTTCATCTGGTTGAAGCCCAGCTCAAAGAAATCAAGGAAGGCCTGCCGCGCAGTTTCTACCGAAAACTGCCGATGCTGCAAGACGAGCCGCTGGCCGGTCTGCCTCGCGTTTACGGGGTGGCCTGGGCCTTTGTGGCGCACACCGATGGCGCGTTTGATGAGGCCCTGCTGATCCGGTTCCTTAGCGCCTATGAAGAAGTGCGGCCCCTCAACCTGAGCGAAATGTGGGCTTTTCCCACTACTTTGCGCGTAGTGCTGGTGGAAAACCTACGTCGCCTGGCAGAGAGCATTGCCACCCACAAGGCTGCCCGCGAGGTCGCCAACCTGTGTGTCGATCGGTTCAGGACCTTGAGCATCGAAATTCTCGACGGTTTGTTGGGTCTGCTGAACAAACGCGGTGTCGGGCAGGTTTTTTTGCTGCAAATGGCACTGCGTTTGCAGGACCATCACATTTCCCCTACAGACGACGAGCAGGCCGCATTGCAAGCTTGGCTGCAGGCGGCTTTGCCCGATTTGGCGGCGCAACAGGCCCGCCAGGGTGCCGAACAGGCAGCCGACAACCTCAGTGTGAGCAATGCCATCACCTCGCTGCGGGCCATTGACGACGCCGATTGGCCAGAAATCATCGCCAGCACCAGCACTCTGATGGGCCTGATGCTCACCCAGCCGATTTTTGCAACCGAGGACAACACCACACGCGACCAAAGCCTGCATGCCATTGAACGCCTCGCCCGACAAAGTGCCCTCAGCGAAGTGGAGGTAGCCCAGCGCCTTTTGAAGCTGATGGCCCGCTCTGGCGACCCCATCCAGCCTCCCAGAGTCGCCACCCACTGGCTGATGGGATCGGGCCAACCTGAGTTGCTGCAAACACTGGGCTTGAGCCCGGCTCGAGCGCGGCTGCGGCTGTGGTTGTCCCGGCGCATGACGCTGCCGCTGTACCTCGGCACGCTGCTGACCGCCTTGAGTCTGATGCTATGGGTGTTTTTGCACCAAAGCCCGCAAGCGCCGGGCTGGACCTTGCTGGGCTTGGCCGTATTGGTGCTGTTTCCGGCTTCCGAGGCCGTCGTGGCAGTGGTCAACCGCCTCATTAGCGAGTCTGCCCGCCCGCGCCACCTGCCACGTCTGTCCCTATTGAGCGGAATTCCCGTCGCGCATCGCGTTCTGGTGGTGATTCCGGGCATGTTGACCGGGGCCTCATCAGCCAAAGAACTGGCGCACCGACTGCGCCTTCACTACCTGGCGAACCAGGAGCCGCAGGCGCAATTTGCCCTCTTGACGGACTGGGCCGATGCCGACACCGAGCAAACGTCTACGGACGCCACCCACCTGGTCTGCGCCGTGGCGGAGATTCAGGCCCTTAACGCACGCCACCCCGCCAGTGAAAATGGGACCGGAGAGGCACCCCGTTTCATCCTGCTGCATCGTGCGCGCCGATATAGCGAGACCGAGCGACGCTGGATTGGCTGGGAACGCAAGCGTGGCAAGCTGGAGATGCTGATCGCCGCGCTGGCGACGGGTGAATCAGGCGCATTTTTGGATCTGGGAGGCAACTCGCGGTTGGCCACAGGCGTGGCTTATGTGCTGACACTCGACAGTGACACTCAATTGCCCCCCGGTCGCCTGCGCGAACTGGTGGGCGTGGCGGCGCACCCCCACAACCAGCCGCAGCTCGATGCGACGGGTCAGCAAGTGGTGTCGGGCTACGGCATCCTGCAGCCCCGAGTGGCGACGCCATTGCCCGACGTGAGTGAGTTCACGCTGTACCACTGGCTGTTTGCCGGCCAGTGCGGCATGGACCCCTACAGCGCGGTCAACTCTGAGGTGTATCAAGACCTGTTTTCAGAGGGAACCTTCACTGGCAAGGGCCTGTTGCATGTCCAAGCCGTGCACGCGGTGTTGGGTGGGCGGTTGCCTGATGGTCAGGTGCTCAGCCACGATTTGATTGAGGGCTCCATCGCCCGTTGCGCGGCGGTCACCGACATCTCGGTGATTGAAGACGCACCGTTCCATGCCGATGTGGCTGCCTCTCGGGTGCATCGCTGGACACGTGGTGACTGGCAATTGTTGCCATTCATGCTACAGCCCAAACGCTACGGGCTGCGCGCCATCCACCTTTGGAAAATGGCAGATAACCTGCGCCGCTCATTGGTGGCGCCCATGTCGCTTGGGCTGTTATTGCTGGCTTTGGCGGGCAATGCCCTGTCACCCTGGGTGGCCCTGGCGTTGGTGCTCGCGGCCTTTTCCGCCGGGCCAGTGATGGGCGCGCTGGCGGGCTTGTCGCCCAGTCGAGACGACATTGCCAAGCGTCATTTTTACCGCGAGGCGCTCTCGGACCTGGCGCGCGCCCTGCTCAGCGGCCTGTGGCTTCTGGCCGAGTTGTTGCAGCAGTCTTTGGCCAGTGTGGATGCCATCACACGGGCGCTCTACCGCACGCTGGTGAGCCGCCGACATTTGCTGCAGTGGACCACCGCTGCTGTCGCTCAGGCCCAAGCCAAGTCGGCCTTGTCGGATGTGGCGCGCCAGCACTGGCGCGAACCCCTGTTGGCGCTGGCACTGCTGGGCGCCATGCTTGCCATACCCACACACTCACCCACGCTAACGACTTTTCTTTGCCTGTTATGGGGCGCGGCACCGGTCTGGACCTGGTGGGTCAGCCGGGTGTGCCCACCGCGTCAACAAAATCAACTGCTCCTCGCCGACCGGGCTTATCTGGCGGGCGTGGCACGTGACACCTGGCGCCTGTTTGAGCGCTGCGTCGGCCCGGACGACCTGCATCTGCCACCCGACAACCTGCAGGTGCTGCCGCACGACATGCTGGCACACCGTACCTCGCCGACCAACATCGGCATGTACCTGCTAAGTGCCACCTGCGCCTACCAGTTTGGCTGGATCGGCGCGCGAGACCTTCTTTCACGGCTGGAGGCGACCCTTGCCACGCTGCACGTTCTGGAGCGCCATCAGGGGCACTTCATGAACTGGTACGACACGCAGACCGGGCTGCCCATGCTGCCGATGTATGTCTCCACCGTGGACAGCGGCAACCTCAGTGCGCACCTACTCGCGGTGGCGCAGGCGTGCCTTGAGTTTTCAGAGCAAACCCATGATGGTGTAGCGTGCCAATGTGCTGTTCAAGCCGCAAGAGGCCGATTGATGCCTCTGCTCAAGCAGCGCTGTCATTTGTCAGCCACAAAGCGTGAGGAACTCAAATGGCTGCTGGCCGACCACCGGGCCACGCGCCGCTCGGCGCGGCGGGACGAACAGGCACACGCATCAGCAGATGGCGTTGAAACCACCCGGCAACGGCTGCGAGCGCTAGCGCAAGCCTTCAAGACACTGGCCTGGCAGGCCGATTTCCAATTTTTGTATTCCCCCAAGCGCCATTTGTTGCACATTGGCTACCGGGTGGCAGAACACCAACTGGACAGCAGTTTTTATGACCTGTTGGCGTCCGAGTCGCGCCTGACCAGCCTCCTGGGTATCGCCAGGGGCGACCTGCCGGTACGGCACTGGACGCACCTGGGACGGACCTTTTTTGCGCGCAACGTGAACGTGGGTTTGCGATCGTGGACCGGCTCCATGTTTGAGTACCTGATGCCCGGTCTCGTATTCAAGGAGCCGCGAGATAGCGTTCTGTCAGGTGCCAGCCACACCGCGCTTCTGGAACAGGTGGCGTTTGCGGAAATCCAGGGTGTGCCCTGGGGCATTTCCGAATCTGCCTATGCTGCCAGCGACCACACATTGGCTTACCAATATGCACCGCAGGGCGTACCCCGACTGGCCTTGCGTCGTACACCCCTCGACGAAATGGTGATTGCGCCCTACGCCACGGCACTGGCCGCCATGCTGGCGCCACAACTGGCACGACAGAACTTCAGCCGGATGGAAAGTCTGGGTGCCCGCATGCGTTATGGCTTCATCGAAGCGTTGGACTACACGGTGGCACGACGCGTGGGCACCGAGGCGTTTGTGCCAGTGTGCACCTTCATGGCTCACCATCAAGGTATGACAATCGTCTCCCTGGCCAATGTCTTGTTGAGTGGCGCGCCACAGCGCTGGGGCATGGCCAACGCCCACTTGCAGGCGGTTTCGGTGCTGTTGCACGAGCGCGTTCCGCGCGAAGTCTCGGACCTGTACGCCCCACCGGCCAAGCTGCGCCGCCGGGAAAAGCGACACCACGCCATCGGGCTGTTGCGCGACCTGCTGCCAGGCAGCTCAGCCGTTGAGCCGACCCATGTGTTGTCCAACGGACGCTACAGCGTCTTGCTTCGCGCCAATGGTGCAGGCAGTAGCAGTTTCAACCAAATTGGCATCACCCGCACCCGCGACGACGCACTACGCGACGACCGAGGCAGCTTCTTCTACCTGCGCCGCAAAAACCAGCAGCATCTGAACTCGATCACCCAGCACCCGGCACCGGACCCGGCGGCACATTACAGCAGTGCATTCCATGCTGACCGAGTCTGCTTCGATGCCGATTGGGACGATGTGCAGGCCCACATGACGGTCTGGATCAGCCCTGAGGACGACATCGAGTTTCGCCAAATCGAGCTGCACAACCTGAGCGAGCTTCCTTTGGAGATTGAATTGGTGTCGGCCTTTGAAGTGGCGTTGTCTGACGCGCGAGCCGACGAGGCGCACCCCGCGTTCACCAATCTGTTTGTCAGCGCCCAATGGCTGGCATCACATCAGGCTGTGCTGATGGCGCGCAAGCCGCGCCTGGCGACCGAGCAAGGGCTGCAACTGGCGCACTTTCTCACGGAAAGCACGACGCCCGTCAGCCAGGTGCGCCTGACGACCGACCGCCTGAGCTGGTCAGGCCGCAACCGCGCCACCAGCCAGCCACTGGGCGCACTGGTCGATGCACCAACCGGCGTTTCTGGACAATCCATCTCGCTGGACACCGGCCTGGACCCTGTGTGCGCCCTGGCCGTGACCCTGCACATCGCCCCGGGAGCCAAGGCATGCATCACCTTTGCTACTGCCGTATCCCAAAATGTGGACACTTTGCGCGCGGTGATCGACAAGTACCGCCAGGACAGCAACGTGGATCGCGCCTCGCTCATGTCCGCGACCCTGACTGGTATCCGGCTGCGCGCCCTGCGCATTAGCGCCGGGAATTTTTCTGCCATACAAAGCCTGACCAGCGCCCTGGTGATGAACCTGAGCCGCCCCCAGGCACGTCCCGTGCGACCCCAAAGCGCCGCCACCGAGGTCTGCGACCGTCGCTTGCTTTGGCGCTTCGACATCTCTGGTGACCGCCCGATCATTCTCGTGCGGATCAGCGTGGCCGAGGGCCTGGGCCTCATTCGCTCTTTGTCGCAAGCTCTGGGGCTGTGGTTATGGGGCAACTTGGCCTGCGATCTGGTGGTTGTGAACGCTGAACCTTCCTCTTACCTGATGACGCTGGATCATGATATTGCCGCCCTGCGTGACCGCCATGCCGCCGATGCCAACGCCCAAGCGGGTGCCACCGGAACCCGCCTGCATCTGCTGCGGGCTGCTGACCTGACACACCCCGAGCTCAACACGCTGCACAGCCTGGCCCGGGTGGTGTTGCATGCCGATGGTCGCCCGCTTGCCCATCACGTGACAGAGTGGATTCGACTGCACGAGTTAGCGATGGAGCGTCGACTGGAGACCTCCCATAGGGCCTTGGCATTGATCGCGCCCGTCGACGCAAGCACGCTCCCGTCCGAGGGAGCGTTCACGCCGGATTCGGGTGAGTTCAGTTTTGTTGCCTCGGCGCTGCAGCGCCCGTTGCGGCCATGGATCAACGTGCTGGCCAACTCGGCTTTCGGCGCCCATTTGTCCGAGGCCGGTGGCGGCTACACGTGGGCGCTCAACAGTCGCTTGAATCAGCTCACCGGCTGGTCCAATGACCCGGTGTCCGACCCGCCATCGGAGTGGTTCTTGCTGCAAAACATCCAAACCCGTGAAGTCTGGCAGGCTTCACCCGGCGCGGGGGTGGATCCGGCGCTGACTTACCAGGTTGAGCACGGACAAGGATTTACCCGCATCGCCCATCGCCACGGCGATCTGGAAGTCACTGCATCCTGGTGTGTAGATGCCAATACCTCTGTTAAGCAAGTCCAGATCGCGCTGACCAACCACGGCCACAAAACGTTGCGCTTGCGCGTGATCGGCATCGCCGAATGGTTAATGGGTGCCAACCGCAGTGACCGAAGCACCGTGCGCACCGGCGTGCTGCGTCAGGGGGGGGTGGACTACCCTGCTGGCGACACAGCGGGAACGCTCGGCAGGATTTGGTGGCGGCACCGCATTTTTGAGTGTGATGGATTCGCGTTTGGCCGATGAAGACTGGACTTGTGATCGTCGCGAGTGTTTTGATGGTCGCGGACGACTGGTGCTACCTGACTTTTTTGGCCAAAGAAGTGGCGACGGGCTGGACCCCTGCGCCGCGCTTTCCACCAATCTGGTGCTGAGCGCCGGGCAATCCGACTCCTGCAGCTTTTTGTTGGGCTTTGCCGCCAGCCCGGATCAGGTCGGGCCGATGCTTGAGCAGGTCACCGGTGTGCTCGCTGAGGCTCGCTTGACACAGGCCCGCGAGACCTGGGACAAATTGCTGGGCGCGGTCACGGTGAAAACACCTGATCCGCTGTTTGACGCATTGGTCAACCGATGGCTGCTCTACCAGGCGGTGTCCTGCCGTCTGTGGGCCAAATCCGGCTTTTATCAGGCCGGAGGCGCCACCGGGTTTCGGGACCAGTTGCAAGACGCCATGGCGCTGGCCTGGGCGGCACCCGACATGCTGCGCGAGCAAATTGTGCTGCACGCGTCGCGCCAGTTTGTGGAGGGCGATGTGCAGCACTGGTGGCACGCCCCCACCGGCGTCGGCGTGCGCACGCACTTTTCGGACGACCGGCTCTGGCTGGTGGTGGCCTGCACGCGCTACCTGCAAGCCACGGAAGACGCCACTCTGCTCGACGAAGAGGTGCCATTTTTGGAGGGTATCGCTATTCCCGAAGGGGCGGAAGATGCTTACTACGAACCTACCGTCAGCACGCAAACTGTCTCGGTTTATGAACATGCGGCGCGCACCATAGACCGCAGTCTGGAACTGGGCAGTCACGGCTTGCCGCTGATGGGCAGTGGCGACTGGAACGATGGCATGAACCGCGTTGGCATCGAAGGCCGTGGTGAGTCCGTTTGGATGGGTTGGTTTTTGTGCCGCCTGATTGCCGACTTTGCTCCGCTGGCCCAGGCCCGGGGCGATACGGTGCGCGCCCGGCGCTGGGATCAGGTGGCCACCGAACTGGCGGACACCCTGGCCACCACGGCCTGGGATGGGGAATGGTTCAAGCGCGCCTACTTTGACGACGGCACGCCATTGGGTTCGCACGTCAATACCCAGGGTCGTATCGACCTGATCGCCCAGTCATGGGCCGTGCTCTCCGACGCCGCACCGCCAGAGCTGGCGCGCCGGGCCATGATCGCTGCGCAAACCCATTTGGTGGACAGCGAGGCCGGGCTGATCAAACTGCTAGACCCACCGCTGACAGATGCCGTGCCCAGCGCGGGTTACATCCAGGCCTACCCGCCCGGCGTTCGCGAAAACGGCGGTCAATACAACCACGCGGGCATTTGGGCGCTGATGGCACAGGCACAAATCAGCACGCAAAGCGGGGTTGGTCGCGAGGGAGATAGCGATGCGGCCTACCAATACTTCACCTACCTGAGTCCGGCGCACCGCGCCAGCAACCCAACGCGTGGCCCGGTGTATGGGTTGGAGCCGTATGTGATGGCCGCGGATGTTTACAGTCAGCCGCCGTATGTGGGGCGGGGTGGATGGAGCTGGTACACCGGCGCGGCAGCCTGGATGCACCGCGCCGCCATCGGCTCGATCTTTGGCTTGACACAGCAAGCGCAGACCTTGGTTTTTCATCCCTGCTTGCCCAGCCACTGGCCGCAAGCGGAGTTGACGCTGGTGCGTGACGGGCGGCGCATGCGATTCATCTTGATGCGCGCCACGCCCGAGGCGGCGCTGCAGGCCACCGCACACTGGGAAGCAAAAATTCTTCTGCCTAGCGACATCCTGCCATGGACAGACCTCCCGGCCCAT
>JBBKVN010000045.1:0-7272 GCA_037968455.1 Rhodoferax sp. | reverse complement strand
GCTGCTGAAACAAAGCCGTGCGCGATCATTTGCACCAAGCCACCTGACACACCCAGATCGTTAAAAATGAAGAACCCAAGGGTGACAAAACCCATATGAGCAACGGATGAATAAGCGACCAGCTTCTTCATGTCTTTTTGAACCATCGCCACCAAGCCGACATAGATGACGGCAATCAGTGACAAAGTAATCATGAGCCACGCCCACTCACGGGCCGCGTCAGGCGCGATCGGCATAGAAAACCGCAAGAAACCATAGGCCCCCAGTTTCAACATGATCGCCGCAAGAACGGCCGAGCCACCAGTCGGCGCCTCAACGTGTACGTCAGGCAACCAAGTGTGAACCGGCCACATTGGAACTTTGACCGCAAAGGCTGCCAAAAACGCAAAAAACAAGAACGTCTGCTCTTTACCGCTCAAGGGCAACAAATACCACTGCGCCAAGTCAAAACTACCGCCTGATTGAATATAGAGATAAATCAATGCCACCAGCATCAGCAATGAGCCGAGCAAGGTGTACAAGAAAAACTTAAACGCTGCGTAGATTTTGTTAGGCCCGCCCCAAATACCGATGATCAAGTACATCGGGATAAGTGTTGCCTCAAAAAATACATAAAACAACATCCCGTCAAGAGCGCAGAACACCCCGATCATCAGACCACTAAGGATGAGAAAGGCGCCCATGTATTGATTGACCCGGCGAGTAATAACCTCCCAACCAGCAATCACGACAACGACATTGATGAACGCGGTTAATACGACAAACCAAAGTGATATGCCGTCCACCCCAAGGTGGTAATTGATATTCATTCGGCCAATCCACGGGGTGTTCTCGACAAACTGCATGGCAGCCGTCCCCAACTGGAACCCACTATAAAGTGGCAGCGTCACCAAAAAACTCACCAACGCACCGACGAGCGCAATCCAGCGAACGACGCGGGCGTGCTCATCGCGCCCAAAAGCAAGCAAGACGACGCCAAAGAAAATTGGCGTCCAAATAGCCAGGCTCAACAATCCCATTTTTATTATTCTCCTACTTGAGCCAGACGAAATACGTCATCAGCACAAAAACGCCCAAGATCATCACCAATGCGTAGTGATACAAGTACCCAGACTGGGCCTTACGAACCATACCGGACAAGCGGGCGACGACCTTCCATGACCCGTTGACGAGCGTTCCGTCAATGAGGAACTGGTCCCCGACCTTCCAGAGAAACGTCCCCAGTGCTCGTGCGCCGCGGGCGAGAATGTTCTCGTTGATCCAATCCAAGTAGTATTTGTTTTCCAATAGGTTGTAAAGTGGTCTTACACGCGTTTTGATCAACCCAGGCAACGCCGGGTTGACGATGTACATGTAGTACGCGGAGGCAACACCAGACAAAGCCAGCCAAAAGGGTAAGGACGTCAACCCATGCAACGCAAGTTGAACGGGGCCGTGGAACTCCTCAGCCAGAACAATCATGGCATTGTGAATATCCGTGTTGACGAATATGGCATCCTTCAGGAAATCGCCAAACAACATCGGTTGGATCGTGAGGAAACCGATAACCACAGAAGGAATGGCGAGCAGAATCAACGGTACGGTGACCACCCAGGGGGACTCATGCGGAGAGTGATCAGCCCCATGTTGACCGTGCTCATCGTCGTGGTGCGCGTCAGGATTCTGGTCAAACCGCTCCTTCCCGTGAAAGACAAGGAAGTACATTCTGAATGAATAGAACGCCGTGACAAAAACCCCTGCCAGAACCGCAAAGTACGCAAAGCCGGCTCCGGGCAGCGTGCTGGCATGCACAGCCATAATGATTTCGTCTTTGGAGTAAAAACCCGAGAACAAAGGTGTACCAATCAAGGCCAACGATCCCAGCAGAGTGGTAATCCAAGTAATGGGCATGTACTTGCGGACGCCGCCCATCCACCGAATATCTTGGTTATGGTGCAACCCCATGATCACTGACCCAGCGGCCAAAAACAACAGGGCCTTGAAAAATGCATGTGTCATCAAGTGAAAGACGGCAACAGAATAGGCGGACGCCCCAAGTGCTACTGTCATATAGCCCAACTGCGACAAAGTCGAATAAGCAACCACCCGTTTGATGTCGTTTTGGATAATGCCCAGGAACCCCATGAACAAGGCTGTAATGGCACCGATGACCAACACAAAATTCAGGGCCGTTTCACTCAGCTCGAACAACGGCGACATCCTCGCCACCATGAAAATACCTGCGGTCACCATAGTCGCAGCATGAATCAAAGCGGAGATTGGCGTCGGACCTTCCATCGAATCAGGTAGCCAAACATGCAGTGGGAATTGGGCAGACTTCCCCATCGCACCGATGAAAAGGCAAATGCAAATTACCGTTACCAATAACCAGTCGGTTCCGGGAAAGACTAAACCGGCAAGCTCATTGGATTTTGAAAAAACTTCTGCGTAGTTGAGCGAACCCGCGTAAGCCACAATCAATCCAATTCCCAAAATGAAACCGAAATCACCTACTCGGTTAACCAAAAAAGCCTTCATATTGGCAAATATGGCGGTAGGCTTGTTGAACCAAAACCCAATCAATAGATAAGAAACCAGACCAACCGCTTCCCATCCGAAAAACAACTGAAGCAAGTTGTTGCTCATCACAAGCATCAGCATCGAGAATGTGAACAGGGAGATATAGGCGAAGAACCGGTTGTATCCCTCGTCTTCCTCCATGTACCCAATGGTGTAAATGTGAACCATGAGCGATACGAAGGTCACAACACACATCATCATGGCAGTGAGTCCGTCGACAAGGAACCCGATCTCCATTTTTAACCCACCGACGACCATCCATGTGTACAGAGTTTCATTGAAGCGAGCTCCATCCAAGGCAACGCTTTTCAATGTCATCGCTGACAAGATAAATGAAACCAGCACGCCGAAGATGGTGAGCGAGTGCGATGCACGTCGACCGATCCAATTGCCACCAAACTTGGTCCCCAAAACACCGGCCAAAATGGCGCCAACCAGTGGTGCCATCGGAACGGCCAAAAGAGTAGCTGCAGATAGGGTTTGACTCATTTTCTTAACCCTTGAGCGTATTCAGTTCGTCAACGTTAATGCTTGACTTATTCCGGAACAATAGAACCAATATGGCGAGACCGATCGCAGACTCCGCCGCAGCAACAGTCAAAATAAAGAACACGAATACCTGACCGTGCATATCCCCCATGTAGTGAGAAAAAGCCACGAAATTGGTGTTGACCGCCAGCAGCATCAATTCGATCGCCATTAGCAAGACAATTAGATTTTTTCGATTGAGAAAAATTCCAATGACAGACAGTGCAAACAGCATTGCACCAAGCGATAGGTAATGTCCAAGTGTTAATGTCATGATTTTTTCTCACCTTGAGCAGACATCTCGTTGGAAGATGGCTCCGCATCCATTGCTGCTTTGGTAGCAGGCATCTGAAGTACTGTCATGCGATCCCGCGATTTCACACGAACTTGATCGGCTGGATTCACCGATTTATTGTCTTTGCGGCGCCGCAAAGTCAACGCAATTGCTGCAATCATGGCCACCAGCAGAATCGCAGCAGCGATCTGCAAGGGATACACATATTCGGTATACAAAAGAATCCCAAGCTCTTTTGTGTTGTTGGTCGCCATCATGGTTTGTCCAACACCAACTGATGCAATGGGCTCATCGCTCACGTTGAACCCGCCCATCAGAACAGCAGCCATTTCAAACGCGATCAACACACCAACAACAGCAGCCAGTGGAAAGTGGCGCCAGAAACCTTGTCGAATATTGTCCATGTTGATATCCATCATCATGACAACAAAGAGAAACAACACCATCACTGCACCGACGTACACCAGTACCAGTGTGATTGACAGGAACTCAGCCTTTAAAAGCATCCAGATCATTGCTGCCTGGAAAAAGGAAAGCACCAGAAACAATGCGGCATGCACAGGATTCCGCGCCGTAACGACTCGAAATGCTGCAAACAGCAATACAAAAGAGAAAACGTAAAAGAGACCGGTCTTGACATCCATCAGTGAAAATTCTTTCTTATGCCAAATCAGCGATATTTGGCGTCGGCGGCCTTGCTTGCAGCAATCTCGCCTTCATACCGATCGCCTATCGCCAGCAACATTTCTTTTGTGAAGTAAAGATCGCCCCGTTTTTCGCCGTGGTATTCAAGGATATGGGTTTCCACGATGGAATCCACCGGGCAACTTTCTTCACAAAATCCACAAAAAATGCACTTGGTCAGGTCAATGTCATAGCGACTGGTGCGTCGAGACCCGTCATCGCGGACCTCAGATTCGATGGTGATCGCCAACGCCGGACACACGGCTTCACACAGCTTGCAGGCAATACAGCGCTCTTCACCATTTTCGTATCTGCGTAAGGCGTGCAAACCCCGAAAGCGAGGAGAAAGCGGTGTTTTTTCTTCAGGAAATTGAATGGTGACTTTGCGTCGGAATAAGTAACGACCAGTCAATGCCATGCCCTTGAATAGCTCCAAAAGCAGGAAACTTGATAAAAAGTCTCGCAATGAAAATGCTGGCGTGGAGGAGGCTCGCGCGGTAGTAGACATATTCAACTCTTTTTACTTCCAGATATTGAAAGATGTTTGCATCCAACCACCGACGACGACCAACCAGATCAAAGTGATGGGGATGAAAATCTTCCAACCCAAACGCATGATCTGGTCGTACCGAAACCGGGGGAAGGTCGCTCGTACCCAGATAAACAAACTCACGACCGCACATGTCTTGACGCCCAACCATATCCAGCCGGGAATCCAGTTGAAAAGAGCGCTGTCGATGGGAGAAATCCACCCGCCCAAGAACATGATTGCAGCCAAGATTGAAATCAGCCACATATTGGCATATTCAGCGAGGTAGAACATGGCGTACGACATGCCGGAGTACTCGACCATATGACCGGCAACAATTTCAGCCTCACCCTCAACCACGTCAAAAGGATGGCGGTTGGTTTCAGCCAGTCCAGAAATGATGTAGACCACAAATATCGGCAACAGGGGCAGCCAGTTCCAGGACAGGAAATTCAGTCCCATCGACGAGAAGTAGCCCCGCCCTTGGCCAGTCACGATGTCTGTCAAATTCATGCTCGCAGAGACCATGAGGACAATTACCAAACAAAATCCCATGGCGATTTCGTAACTAACCATTTGAGCGGAAGCCCGCAGCGCTCCTAGAAAAGAGTATTTTGAGTTAGATGCCCAACCGGCAATTACCACCCCATAGACCTCCATCGACGTGATGGCCATCACAAACAGCAGGCCCGCGTTAATGTTTGCCAACGCAATATCAGGTCCGAAAGGGATCACCGCCCAGGCAGCCATGGCGGGCATGATTGTCAAAACAGGTCCGATGAAGAACAATCCTTTGCTCGCTGCGGTAGGCATCAACACCTCTTTCCCCAACAGCTTTAATGCATCCGCAATGGGTTGCAGCAAGCCCAACGGGCCAACCCGATTGGGACCTACCCGAACCTGCATCCACCCGAGGAACTTTCGCTCCCAAAGAGTCAGGTACGCGACCGCGCCCATCAATGGCAAAACAACGACCACAATTTTGAGCAACGTCCAAATGACAGGCCAAGCGACGCCAGACCACCACGCCGCGCCAATCAACCCCTGCCCAAAGGCGAAAATAGCATCAATCATGCTGTCACCTCCGTTGCAGAATCCTTTTGGGCATCTGCGGTACGTTGCAGACTTGCCGCACGGCGAACGATTCCATCAAGTTGGTAAATAGACGCAGTTGCAGGCTTTCCTTGAGCAGGCGATAGGTCAATGGGCGAATTGACAGCATTGCTCAACAAGGATGCGGGTACGTGAGTGCATCCCACGAGCGCCCCACCGTGAATCCGGGCCAAAGCGTCCACCGTTGATTCAACATCGAAGCCGGGCAAATCCAGCATATTCGCCAAAACACGAATCACCTTCCAAGCGGGACGCGTTTCGCCCAAAGGTTTCACCACCGCGTGGAAACCCTGAATTCTTCCCTCTGCATTGACAAACGAGCCCGATGTTTCAGTGAATGGCGAAATCGGCAGCAATACATCGCTGAATGCCATGTTGGCTTTAAACGGACTTAGCGTCACAACCATCTCTGAACTTGAGAGTGCTTGGGCTGCATCCGCACCGGCCGCGGAGTCAAACTCAGGCTCAGTATTCAATAGAAGTAGAGCTTTCAATGAACCCTTGAGCATTTGAGCGGCATTCATTCCGGACTCGCCGGGTGTCGCCCCCGCCACCTGTGCGCCCACCGTGTTTGCTGCCTCGGACAAGTAACCAACAGTTGCGCCCGTTTGCTGGCCCAACCAATTGGCCAACGCCAAGATACTTGTGGCTTTCTCGTGGTGCGCCGCTGCATTACCCAGCAAAATTGCTTTCTGTTCGCCACCGAGCAGCGACTGCGCAATCTTCACGGCGACATCACCTGCGTTACCTTTTGCTGGCGATTCAACCCCTTTTTCGGCAGCAACCGCACACGCCACATCGGCCAAAACCTGAACCCATTGGCGGCTGTCCACAACCAAGCTGTGTGCGACAGGCATCGCCCAGTCTTCCAGTGTGTCTGTGATGCGAAGAACACTACACCCACGGCGGACCGATTGACGTATGCGCTGCGCCATCAGCGGATGGTCTTTGCGCAAGCTCGACCCAACCACCAGTACACGCTGCATCTCTGACAGGCTGGCAATGCTGGTGCCAAGGTGACGAGCGCCTGGCGCGGTGCCGAATTCAGCATTGCGCTGTCGGTAGTCAATATTCTCACTTCCGAGACCACGCATTAGCTCCGCGATCAAGAACAACTCTTCGATCGTGCAATGGGGGCTCACCAATGCGCCAATTGCACCTGCGCCGTGCTCGTGCTTCACCTGCTTCAAACCGTTGGCAACATATTCCAATGCCGCCTGCCAATCAACCGTCGACCAGACGCCACCTTGTTTGATCATGGGTGATGTCAAACGCTCCTCACCATTGAGCGCTTCATATGAAAAGCGGTCTCTGTCAGCGATCCAGCATTCATTGACAGCGTCGTTCTCAAAAGGAACTACGCGCATGACTTTGTTGTTCTTGACTTGGACGACCAAATTCGCGCCGGTTGAATCGTGCGGGCTCACTGACTTGCGTCGCGACAATTCCCAGGTACGAGCGCTATAGCGGAATGGTTTGCTGGTTAAAGCGCCCACCGGGCAAATATCGATCATGTTGCCCGACAACTCCGAGTCAACTGTCTGACCAATAAAGGTCTCAATTT
>JBBKVN010000044.1:0-3051 GCA_037968455.1 Rhodoferax sp. | reverse complement strand
CAATGGTGGAGAGGGCTGGATTCGAACCAGCGTACTCGTAAGAGGGCAGATTTACAGTCTGCTGCCATTAACCACTCGGCCACCTCTCCACAATGAGCCTCAAATTATGCCATGAAATTCAAGTCAGAGCTAAATTATATGCAAAGAATCGGCTTTCCAGTCGATCGCGGTGCGTTTGTTTTTCACCAAGAAGGCATTTGCAAGGCTGAAATGGCTGCACCCCATAAACGGATGGGGCGGACGCAGCGCAGACAGTGGCGAAGGATGATTGGCCGTGAGCATCAGATGCAACGACTGTGCATCCACCTCCTCGATAAGGCGACCCATTGCTTGCGCATGAGCGCCCCACAGCATAAACACCACCGGATCAGGTTTGGCCGCCACCGCCTGCACCACCTCACGAGCAAGCACCTCCCAGCCCTGCTTGGCATGACTGGCCGGTTGCCCCTCTTCGACGGTCAGGCACGTATTGATCAAAAGAACACCCTGCGCGGCCCATGAAGCCAACGAGCCATTGGCCGGGAATGCGGGCACATTGGGCCCCAGTGCGGGGTCTCGCCTGATTTCTTTGAAAACATTGCGCAGTGACGGCGGCAGTCGAAGCCCCGTGGACACTGAAAAGGCGAGCCCTTGAGCCTGCCCCGGGCCATGGTAGGGGTCCTGCCCCAAAATCACCACTTTCGCCTGCGACAGCGGCGTCAATTCCAAGGCGCGTAGGGGATGAGATGGGTAGATAGTCGCACCCGCCGCCAAACGACCTCGAACGAAGTCCCCCAGCGCGGCACCTGCTGAACTGGCAAAAAAACGATCAGCCAAAGGCTGCCAATCGGCGGCAACCGGCCATCGCTCGGGCGCCCAGACTGTCAGCACGTTCAACGAATCAGGGCTTTCCGCGTCCTCTGCATCACGGCCGAAGACCAAGCTCGCCTGGCGACTCTTCGCCTCTCCCACCACTCGGCGCTCAGTCGAAGGAAAACAATGCGGCCAATGCTTCGCCCGGATCGGCTGCGCGCATGAAGGCCTCGCCAACCAGAAAGGCATTCACGCCAGCGGCACCCATGCGAAGCACATCGTCTCTGGAGTGAATGCCACTTTCGGTCACAAGAAGACGGTCGGCAGGCACGTCCCGCATCAGCGTCAACGTGTTTTCCAGCGACACGTCGAACGTCTTCAGGTTTCGGTTGTTGATGCCCACCAAAGGCGTCTTGAGCTTGAGTGCACGCGCCAGTTCAGCTGCGTCATGCACCTCGACCAACACCGCCATGTCCAGGCGATGTGCAATCGACTCGAATTCGGCCATTTGCGCGTCATCCAGACAGGCGGCAATCAACAAAATCGCATCGGCGCCCATGGCCCGTGATTCGTAGACCTGGTAGGCGTCAACGATAAAGTCTTTGCGCAGTACCGGTAACTGGCACGAAGCGCGGGCTTGCTTGAGGAAGTCGATGCTGCCCTGAAAAAACTGAACGTCTGTGAGCACTGACAAACAGGCGGCACCATGCTCAGCATAGGTTTGTGCGATGTCGGCCGGAATAAAGTCTTCGCATAGCACGCCCTTGGAAGGGCTTGCTTTTTTGATTTCAGCAATCACGGCGGGCTGGCCAGCCTCAATTTTGGCGCGCATGGCGCCCACAAAGTCGCGTGTCAGCACGCGGGATTCGGCGTCAGCACGAACCACGTCCAATGATTTTCGCGAGATCGCTGCGGCAACTTCCTGATGTTTGACGGCGACGATTTTGTCCAGAATATCAGTCATGTGGGGGTGGCTCCTGGGAGCCTTTCTTCAAAATATTGACAAAAACGCGGTGCATCACCAGACCCACCACGACGAAAAGAGCGGAGACACCCAAGGCAATCCAGGCACCCTCCCCCTTCAAAAGCACGTCCACGTCAGCTCGCGCTCAACTCTTTCGAGCGTGCGACCAATTGCTGCAGTTTGGCCTTGGCCGCACCCGACTCAATGGCGGCGCGCGCCAACTCAACGCCGGCCACCATGGAATCAGCCACGTTGGCGGCATACAAGGCCACGCCCGCATTCAGCATGACGATGTCTTTGGGTGCGCCAGGCTCGTTGTCCAAAACGCCGAGTAACATCGCCATCGACTCCTCTGGCGTCTCCACCTTAAGCGCCCGGTTGCTGGCCATGACCATGCCAAAGTCTTCTGGGTGAATCTCGTACTCGGTGATTTCACCGTCCTTGAGTTCCCCCACCAGGGTGGCGGCGCCCAAGCTCACCTCGTCCATACCGTCTTTGCCGTACACCACGACGGCATGCTCCGCCCCCAGGCGCTGCAAGGCGCGCACCTGAATGCCCACCAGGTCCGAGTGAAACACGCCCATCAAAATATTGGGGGCACTGGCCGGGTTGGTCAAAGGTCCCAGTAAATTGAATAGGGTCTTGATGCCCATCTCTTTGCGCACCGGGGCGACATTTTTCATGGCCGGGTGGTGGTTGGGGGCAAACATGAAACCCACACCAACTTCGGCCACACATTGGGCAATCGCCGCTGGCGAGAGGTTGATATTGACACCCAGCGACTCCATCACGTCTGCGCTGCCGCTCTTGCTGCTGACACTGCGCCCGCCATGTTTGCTGACCTTGGCGCCGGCGGCAGCGGCCACAAACATGGCGCAAGTGGAGATATTGAAGGTGTGCGAGCCGTCCCCGCCGGTGCCCACAATATCCACCAGGTTCGTTTTGTCGGCGATGTGGACTTTGGTGGAGAACTCACGCATCACTTGCGCGGCGGCAGTAATTTCACCAATGGTTTCCTTCTTCACGCGCAAACCGGCGGTGAAGGCGGCAATCATCACCGGCGACCACTCGCCCTGCATGATTTGACGCACGATGTAGAGCATCTCGTCATGAAAGATTTCCCGATGCTCGATGGTGCGCAGCAAAGCCTCTTGAGGCGTGATTTTGAGTCCTTGGGTCATGGAGAGTCCTTATCGATCATTGAACGGGATTGTCGGTCAAGGCCAACTTCAGGCCAAAGCCCATGAACAGCACACCCGCCACACGCTCCAACCAGCGCATGCCGGATTGCAGCG
>JBBKVN010000043.1:0-7456 GCA_037968455.1 Rhodoferax sp. | reverse complement strand
GAGGCGATGATGGTGGCGTTGCAGGTCGAGGTGGATTGTCAGCGTTTGCCTGGGGCGGTGGCGCTTGTCCAGCGGCGGGGGAAATTGGCCCTCTTTAAATCGGTGGGCTCACTCGATCCTGCAGTCGGCACGCCAATGCCTTCAGACGCGATCTTCAGGATCTACTCCATGACCAAGCCGATTGTGTCGGTGGCGGTGATGATGTTGATGGAGCAGGGCAAGTTGTTGTTGAGCGACCCGGTGTCCAAATTTCTGCCCGAGTTTGCCAAACAACAGGTGGCCAGCGTGGTTGACGGTGCCGTTGTCACCCGCCCGGTGCGACAAGCGGCCACGGTTCAAGACCTGCTGCGCCACACTGCCGGCTTGACTTATGAGTTCATGGGGAGTTCAACCGTGCAGCGCCAGTACGCGCAAGCTCGTATGGGCTCGAGGGAGCGCACCGTGACCGAGTTTTCCCATGAGTTGGCCAAGTTGCCTTTGATGTTTGAGCCGGGCTCCGCGTGGGAATATGGCCGTGCCACGGACGTGTTGGGCCGTGTGGTTGAGGTGGTCAGCGGCCAATCGCTCGGTGACTTTTTGACAGCGCATGTTTTCACGCCCTTGGGTATGACCGAGACCTGGTTCACCGTGCCGCCAGAGCACCACGCGCGCATTGCCGAGCCCTTTGCCAAAGACCCTGAAGGCGGGGTGCAAATGCGGGTGATTGATGTGCGCGAGAAAGCCGCTCTGGAGTCTGGCGGCGGGGGCCTGGCTTCAACCGCGCATGACTACGCCCGGTTTCTACAATTTATGGTGAACAAGGGTGAGTTGGACGGAGTGCGTTTGTTGGGGCCGCGCACGGTGGACTACATGACAGCCGACCACCTTGGTGACATCCCGGTTCATTCTGGCGCTTCCCGCGCTCTGTTGCCACCCGGTCATGGTTTTGGCCTAGGGTTTGCCGTTAGAAAAACGCCAGGAATTGACACGGTACCCGGCTCGGTTGGCACTTATTTTTGGGGCGGCATGGCGGGTACAACCTTCTTTGTGGACCCCCAAGAGGACATGTTTGCCATTCTGATGCTGCAAGCTCCGAACCAGCGGGAGTACTACCGCATGCTGTTTCGAGACCTGGTTTACGCCTCGCTCGTCGACTGATTTTTGAGCGCGCTGCCCCAGTAGTGGTACGTCCAGGGGCGCGGTCCTGGTAAATAACGAGTTGCCAGATCGGGCAAGCTGAATCCCGCGTCCAGCAGCAGCGATTCGATGTTGCGTCCCAGGTGGCAGCCCCCTGCGACTTTGCCCCAAACTGGTTGTAAACGGTCTTGCCATACGCGCACCGACGCGTCGGGTGCGCGGCCATGTTCACAGTAAAGCACCTGTCCGCCAGGCACCAGCACCCGATGCATCTCACGCAAGGCAGCTTGTGGGTCGGCGATGCTGCACAGCGTGTAGGTGATCACCACCGACTCAAAACTGGCATCCGGCAAGGGAATGGCCTCAGCCGACAAGCCCAGTAGCGTGACTGCCAAACCGGCTTCTTTGACGCGCCGCTCGGCTAGCGGATGAAGCTCAAGCGCAGGGTCCAGACCGGTGATGTGGGTCACCCGGTTTTTGTCATAGTGCCGCATGTTGAGCCCGGTGCCGATTCCCACTTCCAACACCCGGCCGTAGGCGCGTGGCACCACCAGATCGCGTTGACGTCTCACCATGGGAAGGCCGCACGCCCAGTCCAGTGCACAAGGCAGCACGTGACGTTCATACCAAGTGGAGGTCATGCGTGCGGTTCGGGTTGGCGCGAGCGGGGTTGAGCGCCCACACGGCCTTGATGCGGGCCGTATCGACTCATGGGCTGGCCGGTGCAGAAGCGTTTTTGGCGTGCAGTTTGGCCGCGATGTACTCACCGTGCGTCACGTGCAGCAGGCCGGCCACTTTGCTGATGAGGTGGTTTTCATGGGCGTCAAGGTGGCCGTCGGCATAAGCGACTTGCCACATGGACTCCACCATCTGTATTTTTTGCGCTTGCGAAAAATGGTCGTTGATGACGCTGGTGAAACGGTGGTAGTCGTGGGCCCCCTTGGCGGATTCCCTGGCCAACTCAAGCAGTCGGTCGGATTCATCCGAACTCAATACAAATTGTTGTTTCAACGCGGCCAAGATGGTCTCCCGCTCAGCCGCGTCCATGGTCGGGTCGGCACGCATGACCTCAACCAACAGCACGGCGCAGGCCAGCTTCAGCGCATGGGCTTGCACTTCAGGCAAGTCGACAGCGGGTTCACCGGTGAAGGTGTCAAACAAGTCTTTCAGGGTTTTTAGCATGGGATTGGAGGGCAGGTTCCCGCAGGTGGTCAGGGCCTAATTTTTTGTGTTTTAAGCCTCTAGCCCTTGACTGCAATGCGGGAGTAGCTATTAAAAAGAGAGTAAATTAACAGGGCTCATACCATGTCAATCGTGTCAATGGCCGCATTTACGGTGCAGCGACACCAATGAATTCCGCCAACTCAGCGGTGTTCATGGCACCGGTTCGGGTGACAAGCTGCCCGGTTTGCAAGTTTTTGGCCAAGATGTACGGTACGGATTCGACCCCCAGGCTGTTGAACAAGGCAGTGTTGCCTTTGATGGCCTGTTCCAAGTCGCTGGAAATGCTTGCGGAAGCCGACGTCCCACCCGTGCCCGCCAATATGGATTGCTCGTGTTGGGTCATGACGTCTGCCGGGTCGGCTGCAGACAGCAGTGCCGCCCCTTGTGGCGCACTTTTGGCGTTCATGATGGCGACTGGAATCCAGACAAACTTAGCCTTGCTTTGCAAAGGCAAAGAGGCTTGCCAGAGATGGCCGCAATGCGGGCATTGCGGATCAAACAAAACGTAAACCGCATTGGCACTCATCATGGCGCCGACCGTGAACCCCTTGCCCTGTGCCGCGACCGCCTCAAACGGCTGGGCCGGCTTGGTTGCAACCGCTGATACTGCGGTGTCTGAAGGTGAGCACGCGCTTAATGCGAGCATCGTCGCGAGGAGAAGAGGAATTGGTGAGAATTTGTACATGAAGCGTTCAATGAGAAAAAGAGGGGACTCGCACTTTCTGAGCCGGTGCGAGCCATTTAGTTCATTTGCCGTGCTCGTGCGGCGCCGGCGGGTGCTCGGGATCGGGGCTGCGCGGGTCCAATGCCAAAACCGCCTGCGAGCCACTGCCCATGACCACATAGTCTGCCTTGTGGCCGGGTTCCCCCCGATTGAAGGGTTTGCTTTGAATGAACTTCCAAGTGCCCAAAGCCATGATTAACAAGACCCCAGAGAAGTAGAGGAGCAGGCTGCCAGGGCCCATGAGGTCCATCAGGCCGCCCGCGATGGTCGGGCCGATGGCCGCGCCCACGCCATGCAACAACAGCAATCCACCGGTGATTTCCAAGACCCGATCCCGGTCGATCAGATCGTTCACGTGCGCCACGGACAACCCATAAATGGTGAAAGTGAGGCCGCCATAAATGATGCCCAGTCCAATCAGAGCGGTTTCCGACTCCAGTGCAAAGTAGAAACCGGTCAGCGCCACTGCAGCGCCCGCAACACAGACCCCAAAAAGCACCCAGCGGCGGTCATGACGGTCAGACAAGTGCCCAACGGGCCATTGGAAGGCCGCGCCGCCCAAAATCGTCGCCCCCATGAAAGTGGCGATGCCGACAACGCTGAAACCCACGCGTTGTCCAAAAACGTGTCCCAGGCTGTAAAACGCACCACTCAACAGGCCAGACGCAATCGCACCCAAGACCCCGATCGGTGAGATCCGAAACAGTTTCACCAAACCCATGGTCGGGGCCGCCGTGGGCTCGGGCGCATCCACCCGATTGAGTGTGATGGGCAACAGCGCGAACGAGAAAAGAATCGACGCGATAGCAAACGGCACAAAGCCAAAACGGTCACCGACCAGGATCAACCATTGCCCCAAGGCCATGGCAATGCCACTGATCGCCATGTATGCGGCAAATACCTTGCCTCGCTGGGTGCTGTGCGCCACCACGTTCAGCCAGCTTTCCACGACGATATACAGGCCAACCAAGCACACGCCGGTGATAAAGCGCAATCCGCCCCAAAACCAGGGGTTGAGCCACAAGGCGTGCAAGATGGGCAAGGTGGATGCAATGGACGCCATGGCCGCGAATGCCCGAATATGTCCCACACGCTTGATGATTTCCGGGCAGGCATAGGTGCCAAAGACGAAGCCCGCAAAGTAGGCCGAGTTGATCAGTCCGGTGACCAACACGGGGAAATCAGCCACCCCGGCCTGGGCGCCAATGGCGGCAAAAAGTAAGCCAGTCGCCAAGACAAGCATGCCCACTCCGCTCAATAGCGAAGCCAGAGGCATCAATATGTTTCCCAATTTCAATCCTTGCAATCGTTTTTTCTCAGGCCCCCAATGTGGTGGGCAGCTCCATTGAGCGACACCGATTTGAAGTCGTGTCGCTTTGGATGCGGTCCATTTTGCCATTGCTCCTTTTTGGTGCGAGACGTTGGGGGCCCAAATGGATATCCAGCCACAATGCCTCAAAGGGCTCGGGGGCCGGCATATAGCGAGCGCAGGTGTCGTAGTATTGGCGCCAGCCGGGGCAATCGTCGTTGGAGCCTGGTGTCTCAAGGAAAAAAAGCTATGCGAAATTTTACGGGCCAGAGTTTGGCAGCGCGTTTGACGTGGGGGTTTGGCACCATTTTGGTATTACTCGTGGCACTGGCCGCCCTGTCGCTGGTTCGAATACAAGAGATGACCTCGACCTTGGAGGAGATCACCGTCCGCAACGCCGAGCGGTCGCGCGCCGTTGGCTCGCTCGCTCGCGGGGTCTCAGAATATGTGCAGGAGCTAGGCGACTTGGGGGCCACGGACCTAGGCGGTGCGGCTGCGGTGCTGACCAAAATCCAATCCACCTTAACGGGCTATGACACGGCCCAAAGCCAGTTGTCTGGCCTGATGCCAAAAGACGCGCGAGCCCAAGCCTTGCTGCAGGCCATCAACGAAAAGGCAACTGAGGCCCGCCAACTGATTGTGCTGGCCGAAAAGCTGTCCGACGGACGGGGTGCCACGGCTCATGCGTTTCAGGTGCGCAACGAATATGCACGGGACACCGCCAAATGGAGCGCCAGTCAGCAAGCCTGGAGCAAGGCGGTCAACGACTTGGGTGAGTGGCAGCGCGACGTCAATACAGCCCTTTCCGCCCAGGCAACCGCTACGGCGGCCACGACCCGGGTGGTGATTTTGGGCGGTGCGATGCTGGCCTTCGCACTGGGCTGCGGCATTGCGATTTGGTTGATCCGGGACACCAAGAGTGCGATCAATCAAGCGGTCCAGGTCACGCAGCGCATGGCCCAGCATGATTTGTCTCAGCCAATCGAAACAACTCGAAGCGACGAGATTGGCGGCCTGTTGCAGGCACTGGAGAGCATGCGGCTGAATTTGCATGAGCTGGCCCAGGGCGTGCGGTTGGCATCCGACGGCATTCACAGCGCCAGTGGAGAAATTGCCCAAGGCAGCATGGACTTGAGCAACCGTACAGAAGAAGCCGCCAATACCTTGCAGATATCGCTGCAGGCGATTGAAAAGATGAGCCAGTCGGTGAACGAGACCAGCAACGCATCCCGTTCCGCCAACGGCCTGTCCACTGAAGCCAGTGCCGTCGCCAACCGGGGTGGTGAGGTGATGACGCAGGTGGTGGTGACGATGGGAGCAATCGATGTGGCCTCGCGCAAGATTGCCGACATCACGTCCATCATCGATGGCATTGCCTTCCAAACCAATATCCTGGCCTTGAATGCCGCGGTGGAGGCAGCCCGGGCCGGTGAGCAGGGGCGTGGATTTGCCGTGGTTGCCAGTGAGGTTCGGGCACTGGCCGGTCGCAGCGCTGAAGCTGCCAAGGAAATCAAGGCCTTGATCACCGCGTCTCTGGACAAAGTCGCCTCGGGAAGCGAACAGGTCGCTCTGGCGGGCAGCACGGCGGCGGAGGTCACTGCCTCGGTCCAACGGGTGTCCGCCATCATCGCCGCCATTGCGGCAGAAGCCGGTCAGCAAGGGGCGCGAATTGGTGACGCCAACCAGTCCATGGGGCAGTTGGACATGCTGGTCCATCAAAACGCAGCGCTGGCCGAGCAGTCGGCTGCGGCTGCCTCGTCTCTGCGCCAGCAATCCATGGAGTTGGCCGAATTGGTCAGCAAGTTTGACTTGGGCGTTGACCTTCGATCGAACGACTTTCGCTCAACCTCCGCGAGATTAATCCAAGGCTGAGACCGTACTTGCGCTGGGGTGGTCTGCGGCTGCCGTAGAATGAAATTGAAGGGGTCTGGTCGACGGCCCCTGGTGGCCACTGGCCCACTGCCAGCGGTTCATATTCACCGATAGGAGAAAACCATGCAGATTCAAATCAACACCGATCACAACATTGAAGGCCGGGAGTCAATGGCGACCTGGGCGACAAGCGAAGTGAAGCGGGGGCTGAGTCATCATGCCGAGCACATCACGCGCGTTGAAGTGCACTTGGCAGAAGAAATTGGTCGAAAAGGCAGCGTCAGCGACAAGCGCTGTGTCATGGAAGCAAGACTGCAGGGGCGCCCGCCGATGGCTGTGACTCACCATGGCGAAAGTTTGAACCAGGCTGTGACCGGCGCAGCGGACAAACTGAACCGCATGATTGACAGCGCGCTAGGGCGTGCCGCCCGTTCCGAGAGTTCTGCGCCTGAGCTCTTGTCGGCTGAAGATTAACCCTGGACGCACCATGACCGCCGAACCCCACCACTGGGGCAGGCGGTTTTTTTATGGGCGTTGTGCGTGAATGGCGCTCAAGGCGTCCTCCTGCCAAAAGCCGGCAGAAACATAAAAATCCTCCCAGACACAGCCATAACAACCCCGCCCGCAGCATGTTGTCGGGACCGGTGGCGCAGGGCGCAACAAGACGCCCACGGCAGACGCCTGGCGTTGGAGGGGTTCAAACAGCCGGTCATGTGAACCCGCCTCTGGCAATGTTTTGTCCACTGAAACGGTTTGAAAACACGGTATTGAGCTCAGAACGACGACCCCGGTTGATTTAGGAACACCACTTCTTCAGGAGTCGAGGCTCGACCGAGAATGGCATTGCGGTGTGGGTAGCGTCCAAATTTTTCCAGGATGGCGCGGTGTTTGTGCTCAAAGGCCAGTGAGCCTTCAAGTCCGGACTGCGAAAACAGCACCAGAGCGTGCTGGTGAATCAGTAAAGATTCACTGTGCATGTAAGGCATGTAGGCAAAAGCACGGTGAGAAGTCGGTAACGCTTGGTCAAGTCCGAGACTCACCATCTCTTGCGCGAGAGTCAGTGCTTGGGCATCTTGCGCAAATGCAGCAGGTGTATCCCTGCAAATGTTGCGTGAAAACTGGTCCAGGACCAAAATTTCCGCCAACCGTCCGTTGGCTGATTCACGCCATTCGAATAACTCCCCGGCGATCGCGGCACTCAAGGCGGCGCC
>JBBKVN010000042.1:0-6856 GCA_037968455.1 Rhodoferax sp. | reverse complement strand
CATGGCGGAGATGGCGCAAGAGGAAATCGACAGCGCCACGGCCGAGCTGACTCAACTGGAAGGCGAGTTGCAGCGCATGCTGCTACCCAAAGACCCGGACGACCAGCGCAACGCCTTCGTGGAAATTCGCGCCGGCACCGGTGGCGACGAATCCGCCCTGTTTGCGGGCGACTTGCTACGCATGTACACCCGCTATTTCGAGCGCCGTGGTTGGAAGGCCGAAATCATGAGCGAGTCCGCCAGTGAACTGGGCGGCTACAAAGAGGTGGTGGTTCGCATTGAAGGCGACGGCGCTTACGGCAACCTCAAGTTCGAATCAGGCGGCCACCGGGTACAACGCGTGCCCGCCACCGAGACCCAGGGTCGTATTCACACCAGCGCCTGCACGGTCGCGGTGCTGGCCGAACCGGATGAGACGGTGGCGATCCAGATCAACCCTGCCGACCTGCGCATCGACACCTACCGCGCCAGCGGCGCCGGCGGTCAGCACATCAACAAAACCGACTCTGCGGTGCGGATCACCCACTTGCCCACCGGCATCGTGGCCGAATGCCAGGAAGGCCGCAGTCAGCACAGCAACAAAGCCCAGGCGCTCAAGGTATTGAATGCCCGCATTCAGGAGAAAGACCGCTCCGAGCGCGCCGCCAAAGACGCGGCTGAGCGCAAGAGCCTGATTGGCTCGGGCGACCGCTGCGACCGCATCCGCACCTACAACTTTCCCCAGGGGCGTTTGACCGACCACCGCATCAACCTCACCCTGTACAAGCTGCTCTACATCATGGAAGGCGATATGGACGACGTCATCCAGGCCCTGCAAGCCTATGAGGCAGCCGAGCAACTGGCCGCATTAGAAGTAGGCGCAGGCGCGTGATGTCGATGTTTAGCATGAAATTGACCTCTATCCCAGGCAGAACATGCGCAGGTAGCTATTTTATTAATAGCAAAATCATCCAATGACGATGCCCCGCATCGCTGACACGCTGGCCGCTTTGATCGCCCAGGGGCTGCCGCGCCTGGACGCCCAGCTCTTGCTATTGCACGCCCTCGGGCAAGATCCGCACAACCGTGCCTGGTTGCTGGCGCACGACACCGATGAGGTCGCCGAGGCGGCCCTGCAAGCGCTCACCAGCACAGCGCAGCGGCGCCTTCAAGGTGAGCCCCTGGCCTACATCACCGGCCACAAAGAATTTTTTGGCCTGGACCTGCATGTGGACGCCCGGGTGCTGGACCCTCGCCCCGACACCGAAACGCTGGTGGACTGGGCGCTGGAGGTGTTGTCGCCTCCCCAAACTGGCTCACTCCGCGTGCTGGACATGGGCACAGGCAGTGGCGCCATCGCGCTGGCACTCAAGGCGACGCAGCCGAAGCTGACGGTTCACGCCACGGATTTCAGCGTGGACGCGCTGGAGGTGGCCCAGGCCAATGCCCTGCGACTCGGCTTAAACGTGTATTTCAGCCAAGGGGCGTGGTTTACAGCATTGGCATCCGGCACGCCGCGGTTTCACGCCATCGTCTCCAACCCGCCCTATATTGCGGCCCAAGACGAGCACCTGGCCGCCCTCACCCATGAACCCTTGCAGGCCCTGGCCAGTGGCGTTGATGGGCTGGACGATCTGCGCCATCTCATTGCCAATGCTCAATCACATCTGCTCCCAGGTGGCTGGCTGTTGCTGGAGCACGGCTATGAACAGGCACCTGCCGTACGCGCCCTGTTGACGCAGGCGGGGTATGTTCAAGTGCAATCGCGCCAGGACCTGGGCGGCATTGAGCGCTGCAGCGGCGGCCAACTTCATCCCTGAACACCCGCTGGCGGTAGGCGATTCAGCCACTGAACCAGCTCACTGATCCGTGGCTGCTATGCTGGCCCGCCCGACGCACAGAACTTGCTTCCTACCCCATGAAAAACCTGTCTCAATACTTCTTCCGTGGCCTGTTCACGCTCTTGCCGCTCGGTCTGACGGTTTATGTGCTTTACCTGTTGGTTGCGTGGACTGAATCGCTGGCCATGACGTTGATTCGCCCTTTTGTGGGTGAGGTCTACCTGCCCGGTATGGGCATCGTGCTGGGGGTGGGCGTGATTTTGGGGATTGGTTTTTTGATGTCGCAAGGCGTCACCGCTCGCCTCTTATCGTGGGTAGAGTTGCCCTTTACCAACCTGCCGGTGGTGAAAAGCATTTATTCATCGCTCAAGAACTTTGCGGATTTCTTCGCCCCCCACGACCAGGACAACCAGCAAGTGGTGGTGCTGCGCGTGCCTGATCAGGAATTGTCAATCGTGGGATTGGTCACTCGTCAGAGCCTCATGGGCCTGCCCAAAGGGCTGGCGCGTGACGACCAGGTCGCCGTTTACCTGCCCATGGGCTACATGATTGGGGGTTACACGGTGTTTGTGCCCCGCAGCTGGGCGGAGCCGATTGACATGACGGTGGAAGAAGCCATGCGCTCCTCGCTCATCGCGTGGATGGCCTCCAGCCGCGCCAATACGCCCCAAGGATCAGAGCGGCAGTGAGCGGCTTACCAGCCCCAGATCAGTTTGCCAGACACCCAGCCGGACTTGCCACTGCTGGGTTGCACTTTTACCCAGCCTGACTTTTTGCCCCGTGTACGCAGCACATCGCCCCGCTCGGCCTTGCCGACGATGGGGTACTTGGTGCTGGGGCCACTGCGAATATTGGCGGTATTGGACTTGACCACGTGGTACGGCGTTTTGGCCGTCAACTTGCGCGACACCCAGCCCCGGTCGTTCTCAAAGTCTTGCACCTGAATCCAGCTGCCCTTGCGCTTGAGCACTTTCAAGGGGTAGCCTTTTTTCAGCTCCCACAACGCCTCGGTCCGGGTGCTGGGGCCCGACCTCATGTTCACAATCGAGCCCTTGATGCTGACCATTTCTGCGGCGAAAGCACTGGTCAAGCTGGCCACACCCAAACTGGCAACGACTAAAAACTGGCGTACGGTAACGGCTCCAAACATGCGTCAAAGCTCCTTTTCTGAAAAATAAAAATAAGAAATTCACGGGGAAATCGTGGCTCACCCCGACTTCTCCATAACTGACAGTTTATTGCATGCGTTCAAATGTATCCAAGGTCGGACGGGACAGCGCCCGTGACAAGGCCGACACGCTGGCATAGCCAGACTCGCGAGCGGCCCGCTTCAGACCCAAACCGGCACGCACCGTGCGGCTGGCAATCGACAAGCGCAACACCCCCAGGTACTTGCCCGGCGGCTGGTTCATCAGCTCACGAAACCGGGTGGCAAAGGCGGTGCGGGACATTCCGGCGGTTTGGGCCAGTGTTTCCAGCGACCAGGCCTGCTGCGGCTGACTGTGCATGGCCACCAGCGTGGCGGCAATGCGGGGGTCGGCCAGACCGTTGAACAACCCGCGACTGGTGCGCGGGTGGGCCACCAAATGTCGCAGCATGCCGATGAACAAAATATCGCCCGCCCGGTCCAGCAAAGCGGGTTGGCCGCAGCGCGGGTCGAGCAACTCGCCCGCTATCAACTGAATCACCTGCTGCAAGGAGGCGTCCGCCTCGGCCAGGGACACCACCATCGGCTGGGCAAACTCTGCCAACAACAACGTCGCCGCCGGTCCGTCGAGCGTCGCGCGTGCACAAATCACGGTCTCAAACGCAGGCACAGACGACGCTGACAAGGTATGAGGCATGTCGCCCCGACACAGCACGATGGCAGGCCCCTGCGCTGGCCGCGCCGCCCCGCCCTTCACGCTGAGTTCAAACAAGCCGCCCATGATCAAATGCATGTGCAGCATCGGCGAGGCAACGGCGTCCCAACTCAGCACCGCTTGCAAGGGTTGAGGTCGCACCACCTCCACCCGGGGGGCCAATCCACTTAGCAAGGCAGACAATCGATCCAAACGGACAACAGGGCTCATTTTGAACGATCTGCAAACATAAAAGAATTATTCATAACCCATCGTACTGCACAATCAACTAATCAGGCATTGATAGAGTGACTGATGGTGGCGCGTCCTGAGTTTCCAACCCGCGCACCCGCCGCCCGCCGATACTGGCTTCCTCTCTTTTTTGAAAGACTGCCCCATGCGAACACAAACCCTCATGCCCCGCTACCCCGTCCCTGCCCTGAACGTGGCCCTGACCAATGGAGAGCGCTTTGTGCTGGGTGCTGCACCCGCCGCGCACTTTGACATGCTGGTTTTTTACCGTGGCCTGCATTGCCCCATTTGCGCCAAATACCTGCTCGAGTTGGAGCGCCTGGCCCCTGAGTTTGCGCAGCGCGGTGTCAACCTGATTGCGGTGAGTTCCGATGAACTGGACCGCGGTCAATTGATGGCTGACAAGGTCAAAGCCAGCGGCGTCAAAGTCGGCTACGGCATGAGCCTTCGGACCGCCCGCGAGTGGGGCTTGAACATCAGCGCCGGCCGCGGCAAGACCTCCATCGGTATTGAAGAGCCCGCCTTGTTCAGCGAGCCCGGTGTATTTTTGATTCGCCCAGACGGCACGCTGTACTACGGCGCAGTTCAAACCATGCCGTTTGCACGTCCGCCCTTCCAGGACCTGCTGGGCGCGGTTGATTTCGCCATTGCCAAAGACTACCCCGCCCGCGGCGAGTACACCGGCGAGGTCTGAGCCCATGCGCCCTGCCCGTGTTCTGTTGCTGACCGCCCTGGCGATGCTGGCGTTTGCCGGCAACTCCGTTTTGTGTCGGCTGGCGCTCAAACACACGGGCATTGACCCCGCCACCTTCACCTCAGTTCGCCTGATCTCGGGCGCTATGGTGTTGTGGCTTTTGGTTCGGGTCAGAGACGGCCGCACAGCGCCCGCAGGCAACTGGCCCTCCGCCTTGGCGCTGTTTGTCTACGCTGCTGCGTTCTCGTGGGCCTATGTGAGCCTGCCCACGGCGGCGGGCGCCTTGTTGCTGTTTGGGGCGGTTCAGGCCACCATGATTGGCTACGGCCTGTGGCAAGGCGAACGTTTGGCGCCACGCCAGACGCTGGGCTTGCTGGCCGCGTGCGCCGGTTTGATCGCCTTGATGCTGCCAGGCCTGTCGGCCCCGCCCTTGGGCGGCGCCTTGTTGATGATGGCCGCTGGCGTGGCGTGGGGGATTTACTCCCTGCGCGGCAAAGGCGCTGGCGATGCCACCCAAACCACCAGTGGCAACTTTCAACGTGCGTCGGTATTGACGCTGGCTCTCAGCGCCCTCACTTTGTCTCAAGCCAGTCTTGACAGTGCCGGCCTGGCGTATGCCATTGTGTCGGGCGCTTTGACCTCCGGTTTAGGCTACGCCGTCTGGTACACGGCCGTGCGCGGCCTGCCTGCTACCAGCGCGGCCACCGTGCAACTCAGCGTGCCGGTGATTGCCGCCTTGGGCGGCGCCCTCTTCCTGCATGAACCCCTCACCTTGCGCTTGATCGCGACCTCGTTGGCCATTCTGGGTGGGGTGGCGCTGGTGATCATGGGCCGCCGGTCCACCTAAGGCCCAAAACTGCGTGGATGAAGGGGGCAATACCTCCGACTTGTCATTTCGCAAATGGTGCATCCATACTGGCGGGCTAAATAAGCCGAATCACACCCGTGGGCCTCCTGCGGCCCTGGTTGACGTTGTGAGACTCGCCGAGAGGATGTCATGTCGCTTTTATTTGCCCCCACCACGCTGGGGCCCCTGCCACTTCAAAACCATCTGGTCATGTCCCCGATGACGCGCAATCGCGCCACTGGCAATGTTCCGAATGAGTTGATGGTTCAGTACTACGGGCAGCGGGCCTCGGCGGGGCTGATCATCACCGAAGGCACCTCCCCATCGCCCAACGGGCTGGGTTACCCCCGCATTCCCGGTGTTTTTTCACCTGCGCAAATCAACGGCTGGCGGCCGGTTACTCAAGCTGTGCATGACAATGGGGGGCGGATTTTCCTTCAACTGATGCACTGCGGCCGCATTGGCCATCACTTGAATTTGCCGGAGGGCGCCCGATTGCTGGCGCCCTCCGCATTGGCAGCGGCGGGCAAGATGTACACCGACGCCCAAGGCCCTCAACCCCACCCTGTTCCCGAGGAAATGATGCTGGCCGACATCAGCGCCACCGTAGCCGAGTTCGCACAGGCGGCCAGCAACGCACTGGCAGCCGGATTTGACGGCGTTGAATTACACGCTGCCAACGGCTACCTGATGGAACAGTTCATCCGCCCGACCTCGAATCAACGCACCGATGCCTATGGCGGCTCCATTGAACACCGGGCACGTTTTGCGCTGGAGGTGGTCGAAGCGGTGATCGTGTCGATTGGCAAAGATCGGGTCGGCATTCGCCTGTCCCCTTTTGGCGTATTCAACGACATGCCCTTGTACGAAGACATGGCGGCCGACTACACCTATCTGGCGCAGCAACTCGCCCACAGAACGCTGAACTACATCCATCTGGTTGACCATGCCGCCATGGGCGCGCCCGAAGTGCCGCAGTCGATAAAAGACATGTTTCGCCGCACCTTCAAAGGCCACCTGATTTTCAGCGGCGGCTATGACGCGGCGCGGGCCGAGGCTGATTTGATGGCGCACAAAGCCGACTTGATTGCTGTGGGCCGGCCCTTTTTGGCCAACCCGGATCTTCCCGTCCGATGGAAAGCCGGGGCCCCGCTCAACGCCCCCGACGCCAATACGTTCTACACACCGGGTCCCAGCGGTTACATTGACTACCCTGCCATGACGCGCTCCAACTAGCCGACGCTGAACTCGCCCAAAAAGCATCAAGAGAATCAGCCGCGCCGTGGCCCACCTTTTCTGACACCATGACTCATTTCAAACACCTTAAGGCGCCCGCCTTTTCAAGCCCCCGCCGTTCCATCGCCAGGAGCCACGCATGAGTTTCTACGGCGTTACCGACATC
>JBBKVN010000041.1:0-6964 GCA_037968455.1 Rhodoferax sp. | reverse complement strand
AGCATCAGCGCCCCGGCAATGATGGCCAGGCAGGCCGCGTACTCCGGCGTGTACTCCACGGCAAACATGCCCCACATCAGCACCGCAAATGGCACCATGAAGAAGGACGAGGTGATCAGCACGTCGCGCATCAAAGGTTTGTCCTCCGCGGCAATGCCTTTCAGGTCGTGGCGCCGGCTGTAGGCGTTGATGCCAATCCACACCGTCACAAAATACAGCACCGCCGGCAAAATGGCGGCCGCCATGATGCCGGTGTAAGGCACGCCCGTCAGCTCCACCATCACAAAGGCACCGGCCCCCATCAGTGGCGGCATGATCTGCCCGCCCGATGACGCCACGGCCTCCACGGCTGCCGCCAAGCGCTTGGGGTAGCCCAGCTTGACCATGGCCGGCAGGGTGATGGCGCCGGTTGACGCCACATTGGCTGAGGCCGAACCCGAGATGGACCAGAATAGGGCAGAGGAAATGACCGACACCTTGGCCGCGCCCCCGGTGAGCCGCCCGGCTGCGGCGGCGGCAATGTTCATGAAGCCCTGGCCCGCTTCGCCCGCGTTCAATACTGCCCCAAAGATCACAAAGATGGCCACCACCCCCACCGAGGTGCCGGTCAAGTTGTCCCAGAGGCCGCCTTCAGCAATGGTCAACGTGCCCAGAAAACTGTTCAGCGGTGTGCCAGAGTGGCCAAACTCACCCGGCAGGTGCTGGCCAAACAAGCCGTAGAGCAGGGTGAGCATCGCCATCAGCGGCAGCGGCCAGCCGATGGTGCGGCGCGCCCCTTCCATCACCACGACCAACAGTGCCACGGCAATGCCCACTTGCAGCGGGCCTTCCAGAAAGCCGTATTGGTCACCCAGTGCTTCCTGCGATAGGGCCACCCACAAGCAAGCGCCCATGCCAATCAGCGTGAACCCCCAGCCAGAGAGGCGCGCGAAACGGGTTTTTGCTGCAAATACAAAAATCCACGGCAGCGCCAGCGCCATGTGCAGCGGGCGACTTACCAGGTTGGGAACCAGGCCGTAAAAGATCAGACCCAAGTGAAAAAAGACGCTCATGGCGCCCCAAGCGGCCCAAGCCGGGCGAGAGGGTGTGGAATCCATCAGGAAGCTCGTGAAAGTGAGAGGCGAAAAAACAGCGTGCCCAGGCCCCGGTGTCGGAGCCCGCGAGCACGCTGAGAGGGGCTTACTGCTGTGCTGCAGTCAGCTTGAAGCCGGCTTCCTTGTAGTAGCGCACAGCGCCAGGGTGCAGCTTGCCGGTGATGGTGGCCATCAGTGACTGGTCCACGCCGGTCCACCAGGCAGCGCCCGAACTCATGGCCGATTTTTGATCCCAATAGGTTTTGGTGAGGGTATAAGCGGTGTCGTCGCTCATGGCGGTGGTGCTGTAGGCCACCACGGGCAGCGAGGTGGTTTTGACCGCCGTTTTCTGACCGGTGTAGGTGCCTGCAGGAATGGTCAGGCTGTCGCGCTCGGTGGCGGCAATCTGCTCATCACTCAAAGCCAGCAGTGTGATGGGGGTCGACGCCGAGGCTTCAATTACGTTGGGCGCTGGCCAGGAACCGGCAGTTACAAACGCGTCAATCTGACCGTTTTTGAGGGCGGGCACGGCGTTGGAAAGTTCGCCGTTGGCCAGTGTCACTTTGCCTTCCAGCCCAAATAGCTTGAGGTATTTCTCGCCCTCGGTGGAGCCGAAGGAGCCTTTGCCCAGCAGCAGGGTTTTGCCTGCCAGGTCGGCCATGCTGTTGATGCCCCGGTCACTGCGCGCCACAAAATGCATGGTCAGAGAAGGTATAGGGAACAGCGCCCGAATGTTGGCAAACTTGGCGTCGCCCTTGTCCTTGAATGGCCCCTTGGCGCCTTGCGCCATGTCAACCAGTGCAGGGGGCGTGGTGAACACGTAGTCGGCGCCACGAGCCCGCACCTCCATCACGTTCTGCGTCGAGCCCTGGCTCTCTTCCAGCGTGACGATGATGGCGCCCTTGGTGCCAGTCTTCATGGCCTCGGCAATCTGAACGCCCATCTGGTAGTAAGACGAGCCTGTTTTGGCAGACTTGAAGGTGACGCGGGTCTGAGCTTGAGCGGGCAGCGCGCTCAGTAAGCTGACGGCAGCGGACAGGGCCAGGACTTTGAATTTGGTTTGCATCGTGTCTCCATGATTTGGAATTGATTTTTCTTGATGTCACTCAAGGCATGGAAAGATTATGCATTGCTACAAATGGGCCTCCTTGGTGGAAACCCCTGTCTGCCCCCTACAAAAACATGCCGCCCGAGGCTTCAATGCGTTGGGCGTTGGTCCAGCGGTTGGGTTCGGACACCAGCGAGGCAATCACGCCGCCAATGTCGTCAGGTTGGCCGGCGCGGCCTCGGCATGGTCGCGGTAGGTCAGGATCACATCCACCCCTTGCGGGGCATGGTGCAGCGCGGTGTTGCTTCCCAAGCCACGGCTGCCGCCGGTAATGAGTGCATTGGGCGCTTTGCACATGGTGAACTGTGCCAGTCCCTTGTATTTAAAAAAGCACGGTACGCCGCTGAACCTGGCAGATCTGGCGCAGCACCAGTTGGTGCATTTCGTCAGCACGCTCGGTGCCCGCTCCGCTGGGTTTGAGTACCAGTTGGACGGCAAAGAGATCAGCCTGCCGATGGCCGGGGCGGTGACGGTGAACAATGCGGGCGTCTTTGATGCGGCCTGTCTGGCGGGCGTGGGCATCATTCAGGTGCCGCTGGTGGCGGTCAAAACCCTTTTGCAAGCGGGCGACCTCGTTGCGGTGTTGCCCAACTGGCGTGCGCAAGCCCTGCCACTCGCCCTGCTGTATGCGAACCGCCGCAATCTCTCCAAGCGCGTGCGTGTGGTGATGGACTGGTTGACCGACGTGGTGGCGGACTATTTAGAGGAATAGTGGCTCTGGCGCTTGCCCAGTAATCGCAAGCAGCTATTAAATATGTAGCAATTCACCTGGGGCTGGTCCCCGGCGGCCGGTGGCCACGCCCCGGAAAACCGTCAGTCCCGAGGTGCGCGCGGCGGGCTGTCGGCAATCACCCGCAGGTGCTGGCGGTAGGCTTTCAGGGCGAGCAGCAGGTTGCGCAACAAGGCGGCATTGCTTGCGACCAGCGCAGCTCCCGCCGGGTAGGCGAACTGGGCGGGCCAAACGGTAGCAAGTACCAGCAACAACAACGCAAGGCCGTGCAGGGCCACTTGCACGCGCATGGGCGGCTCGGGCAGCACCAGCTTCATGTTGGGCGCATGCACCTTGCCCTGGCCCAGCCGGCGCAAATGCAGCCAAACCAGAAAGGGCACGATTTTGTAAAGCATGCCCAGCATCACCGAAACGAAACCGCCCCACAGCACCAATACGCCCCAAAGTAGGGGCCAGCCGGCCCAAAAGGCAATCACTGGCGTTGTTGAGGCGGCTAACCACAGCAGGCTGGCCGCCAGCAGACAGGCCATGGCCAGTTGCCAGGTGAGTTGTGTCGGGTCGCGTTGGGCGCGCTTGCTGCGCAGGGTGGTGGCCAGCGTCACGGCGGCCAGCACGGCGCCAGCCAATGCCGCGGCGGTGCGCAACCAAGTAGCCAGGGTTTGCCAGTCAAGCGCCTCGGCCAGCGTCCAACCCAGCAAAAGGGCCACCGCCAAAGGGGCGCCAAGTCGGGTGAGCCGGGCCGGGTAGGGTGGCGTGACTTGAAACATGGGCACCACCACATAAGCAATGGCCGCCAGCAAAACACCGCCCCAACCCAGCAAACCCCAACCGACATGCAAGTGGGTGAACGCCATCAAGGGCAATTCAATTAAGCGACCCAAGCCCAAAGACAGCATGGCGCCGAAGGTCACCGTGACGCAAAGTCCACCTAGCGCCAGCTTCATGCCGAGCACAGTGGCTTGGCCGGGTCCAACACCGCGCAAAGCCACAGCGGCCGACCCCACAAAAACCAGAACCCCACCTCCCAGCAAGAGAGCGGCCGTTGCAAACAGATTGGCGTTGGTGGTGAGAAACGCAGCCGCCAGTGCCAATGCCCCCAAGGTGACGCCCGAGTGAACACCGGCGGCAAGCAAGCGGGGGCGGGCCACATTGGCCCCTGCCACCACCGGCAGCAACTGCAACAGCGCCCCCAGCATGACTTGCAGCATGAAGCCCACGGTGATCAGGTGGGTCAGCGCCAGGGCAGCGGGTGTCCAGCGCGAGGCAAACAGCTCGGGCCCTTGCCAGAGCATCAAGGCGCCGGCCAGCGCGCCAAACACAGGGGCCGTGAGAAAAAAGCGCAGGGGTGCGCTCAAAGGGGGAGATTGGTCGAACGAGAGCAGCGCTTGCATTAGCGCGCGGTGTGCCAGATCAGGATCTCAAAACTGTAGTCCGCCTGCATCTCGGTTTGCCAGGCATGGCCACTGGATCGCAGCGAGTGGTACAGCGGGTGCGGCTCGCGCCCCAGCAGCAAACGCAGGCTTTGCCCCCGGGGTAGCGTGTCCAGCGCGTCCAGGGTCTGCACAAAGGGTTCAGGCGGCGGCAACTCGCGTGCGTCAAGCGTGATTCCGACGGGGGGCGGTGTGAGAGGCTCGCTCATGACTGGGCCAAGCAGGCTTGCATGTGCGAGACCAGCGCATCGGCTTCGCCGCTCAGGCGTTGATCACACATGGGGTAAAGCACATGCTCTTCCTTCACATTGTGCTGCTGCATCATGATCAGCAGGGTCTCGGCCTCGCCCGAATATTGTTCGCTGTTCTGGGCCGTGAGTGCATCGCCGGCGGTTTGCAGCAGTTCACGCATCTCGGCGTGCTCACCGCGCATGACTTGCGTCGGGCCTTGGGTCATGCCGGTTTTGGCTTCGAAGGCGGGAAAAAGCAGGGTCTCTTCGGCCTCAAAGTGCTGTAGAACGCCGCTGCTGAAGCGCTTGAACGCTTGCTGGGCCCCCGCCCAGTTCTTGGCTTGAATCTCACGTTCAACCTCAACAAATACGTCGTCGCAGCGGCGGTGGTCATCCGCCATCAACTTTTGAATAGTGGGCATATAACTCGGTGTAGGGGGTAGGGGCGACCGGCCGGTGCTCAACCCACCCGAATTTTGATTATGCGGACGCGCCGATGGTGTCACCTTGACGTAGATTAGCTTTCATCTTTCTAGACAAGCGTTGGGTCACATCGAAATCATGCCCTGATGGCTGGCGACGACCCCGCGCGTTGAAGCAGTTTGTTCAATTTATGGCGTGAAAAAGCCTGTTTACGCTTGTCTGTTATCGATAATTTGCTATGAAAATAATAGTATTTCATGGCGCTCAGCGGCGGGTGATGCTGGCGCCCAAAGGGGCTTGGCGGCCAGGCTGGCCCGGATGACAATCAACCCATGACCTCACTGTTGAATTATTTTCAGGCCGCGACGCCCCTGTTGATCACCCTGGCGGGTGTCGCCCTGGTGTTGACGCTGGCCCATCGCTTCTTGTTGGCGCGGCACCGGGACATGGGCAATGAGCGCAAGTTTCCGCGCCAGTTGTTCATGCTGGGGTTGACGGTGGCCGGTGCGGTGGCGGTGGCCATTGCCTTGCCAGTCAGTGACAGCACTCGAAATCAGGTGATTGGTCTGGTCGGTATTTTGGTGTCTGGCGTGTTGGCGTTTTCGTCGACCACCGTGCTGGCCAATCTGATGGCCGGCATTGTGTTGCGCATGACCCAGTCTTTTCACACCGGCGACTTCATGCGCGTGGGGGAGTACTTTGGCCGGGTGGCCGAGCGCGGTATCTTTGACGTGGAACTGCAGACCGAGCAGCGCGAACTGGTGTCGATGTCCAATTCGTATTTGATGGCCCACCCGATCACGGTGGTCCGCTCGTCCGGGGCCATTGTGTCGTCCACGCTCACGCTGGGCTATGACGTGCATCATGCGAAGGTTGAGCCTTTGTTGGTGCAGGCAGCAGCTGAGATCGGGCTGGAAGACCCTTTCAGCCAGGTGCTGGAGTTGGGCAATTTCGCCATTACCTACCGGGTCAGCGGTTTGTTGGTGGAGGTCGGCAACATGCTGACCGCCCGCTCCCAACTCAACCGCCAGATTCTGGATGTGCTGCATGGCGCCGGCATTGAAATCATGTCACCCACCTTCATGAACCAACGCCCGGTGCCTGAAGGGCGCAGCGTGATGCCCAGCGCCGCAGCGGCTGCTGCGCCAGAGGGCGAAACCACGGCCGAGGAGTTGGTGTTTGACAAGGCCGAAGAAGCGGGCAAGCGCGCCCAATTGCGACGAGACCTCAAAGAGAAAAAGGAGTCGCTGGAAAGCGAACTGGAGTCGGCGGACAGTGAGCAACGCCCCGGCTTGAAGACTTTGCTGGAGAACGTCAAAGGCGAGCTGGAATCGTTGGCGCAGGCATCGCCACCGGGCTAGAGCCTGCAACCGGCGTCCTTCCGGCGCCCTGGCCTGACCGCGTGTACGCCACACGGCGTATTTCCCAAAACGTCGTGCTTCCCTAAAGTTGACCCATCGTGTCCTCCAAACTGTCTGACCAGATGGCGACGGAGATGCGAAACAGGCTCATCAACTCAGGAAGGTCCCCATGTCAAGCTCCCATTCACGTCGTTTTACGCTCAAGGCTCTCACTGCAGCGGTAGCGCTCAGCGGTTTGTCGGCGGTCCCTGCGTTTGCCGCAGACACCATCAAGGTCGGAATTTTGCACAGCCTCTCAGGCACCATGGCCATTTCCGAGACCGTGTTGAAAGACACCGTTCTCATGGCCATTGAGGAGATCAATGCCAAAGGCGGCTTGCTTGGCAAGAAGCTGGAGCCGGTCATTGTGGACCCTGCCTCCAACTGGCCGCTGTTTGCCGAGAAAACCAAGCAGTTGCTCACCCAGGACAAGGTCGATGTGATCTTTGGCTGCTGGACCAGCGTGTCCCGCAAGTCCGTGTTGCCGGTGCTGGAAGAGCTCAACGGCTTGTTGTTCTACCCCGTGCAGTACGAGGGTGAAGAGTTGTCCAAAAACGTGTTCTACACCGG
>JBBKVN010000040.1:0-2906 GCA_037968455.1 Rhodoferax sp. | reverse complement strand
GTTGGCGACCTCAGGCTTGCAGGGTTCAACCGACTTGGCGCCAATCTGACGCGCCAAATTCTTGGTGGACACCTTGCGGTTGCCATGCATCAACACCACCAGCGGCTTGGCGTCCTGGTCTTGCATGATCAAGGTTTTGACGACCTGAAACGGATCGAACCCCAGCACCTCGGCACTGTGCAGCGCGCCGCCGTGCTCCAGGTACTCGTAGACATGCTCTGTAAAAGCAACGTGGTTTGCTTTGAGGAATTCAGTTGCCGTCGTGGCGCTGACGTGGTCTTTTTTTGCCATGGGCCGGATTTTCCCACGGCCACCCTGACGACAGCCGTACGCAAATCCGGGTCGGCGATCCGGCGCAAGCGACCAGCCCCCACACTGAACAGAGAAAAAATCGTGCAAATGGATGTTTTGCGAACGGAGCCATGGCTTACTATCTCAGGCATCAGCGTCAAATTGGCGCCTGTGCTTGCCCCTTTGGAGAAGACTTTGAATCAAATGAAAATCTCGACGAGGCTCGTCCTTCTAGTAAGCACTCTGTCGCTCATGCTGATCGCAGGCGCTTCCATGGGTCTCTATGGCATCTCCAAGGGCAACGATGGACTCAAGACGGTCTATGAAGAAAACACCGTTCCCACGGGCCAACTGGCTGAAATCCTGAGATTGACTCAGCGAAACGTCCTGCTGGTTGCGACCTCGCTCACGGACGTCCCGCCGGAAGCCATTCAGAGAAACATGGCCGAGGTCGACGTCAACAGCGCCGAAGTCACCCGGGTATGGGGGATCTACCTGAGTAGTGCCGGAAAACCAGCAGAACTGGCCCTCTCCAAAACGTTTACCGACAACCGGGCAGAGTTCCTGGAATTCGGCCTCAGACCCGCTACCAAAGCACTGCGTGAGAGCAATATCAGCGAGGCGCAAACTCTCTTTATTGCGAAAGTTGAGCCGCTCTTCAACAAGACGCAAGGCAGCCTGACTCCGCTACTCAAATACCAACTGGAAGAGGCTCAGGCCAGTTACACCGCTTCCGTGGAATTGGGCAACCTGATCTTCTGGATCGCGGTGGGATCTCTTGCGCTGGGCTTGCCTGTGGCGGCTTATGCGAGCTATTTGCTGATTCGCAACCTGTCTCGCTCACTCAACCGCGCCGTTGAGGTGGCCGACGCCGTGGCCGCCGGCGACCTGAGCCAGTCCATTCAGGTGGAGGGAAGCAATGAACTGGCCCAACTGATGCAGGCCCTGTCGCGCATGACCCAGTCGCTAACTCAGGTGGTCTCCAGCGTACGCCAAGGCTCAGACAGCGTGGCCACAGCCAGCGCAGAAATTGCCAAGGGCAATAGCGACCTGTCGGGTCGCACTGAACAACAGGCCAGCGCCCTGCAATCGACCGCCACCAGCATGGGGCAGTTGGGGTCCACCGTGCGTCAAAACGCCGACTCGGCACAACAGGCCAACCAGCTGGCCCAAAGCGCCGCCAGCGTGGCGGTTAAAGGTGGCCAGGTGGTCAGCGAAGTGGTCGAGACCATGAAAGGCATCAACGAGTCCAGCCGCAAGATCTCGGACATCATTGGTGTGATTGACAGCATCGCTTTTCAAACCAATATTTTGGCGCTCAACGCTGCTGTGGAAGCAGCCCGCGCGGGTGAACAAGGTCGAGGTTTTGCGGTGGTGGCCTCTGAGGTGCGCAGTCTCGCAGGTCGCTCGGCAGACGCCGCCAAGGAAATCAAAGCGCTGATTGGTGCCAGCGTGGAGCGCGTGGAACACGGCACAGCCCTGGTGGACAAGGCGGGCAGCACCATGAATGAGGTGGTGAGCAGCATCAAACGCGTAACCGACATCATGGGAGAGATCTCTGCCGCCAGCAACGAGCAAGCCCGAGGGGTCCAGCAAATCGGCCAGGCCGTCACACAAATGGACGAGGGAACGCAACAGAACGCCGCATTGGTTGAACAAATGGCTGCTGCTGCTGATGGGCTGCGGGCCCAAGCCAACGACCTGGTATCGGTGGTCTCTGCCTTCAATATCCCTAACGAGGCCCGTGCAAGCCGTCCGGCCATGGTCAGCCTGACGCAGGCAAGACCGCCGGTTCGGCCATCCCAGGCACTGGGCCAACGCCCGTCAGCACACCGGCCCGCCTTGACGAGTCAAACCGCGACTCGCGGCGCTACCCCAGTCAAACCTGCGGCGCTTCCAAAGCCCAAAGTCATCGCCCGGGCCGCGCCGGCACGCGACAACGACGACTGGGAATCGTTCTAATCCAGCGCCCGGGCCGACTACTGGGCCGGGTCGCGAATCTCCCAGCGAATCGCGTCAATTTGCGTGAGCAACTCGGGTGACAGCGTGGTGCCCCAGGCGTCCAGACATTCATCCAGTTGCGCCACCGACGTCACACCAATGATGGTGCTGGCGACTTGCCACTTGGTGTAGCAAAAGGCCAAGGCCAATTGAGTGGGCGTCAGGCCATGCTCTCGGGCCAAGGCACTGTAGCGCCGCGCGGCAGTCAAGGCGTCAGGGCGGCCCCAGCGCTGTTTGCGGGTGGATTCATATTTGGTAATGCGTGCCTCGGCAGGGGCCTCCGGGCCTGTGAGACCGGAGGCGTCGTACTTGCCGGTCAACAGTCCAAACGCCAGTGGTGAATAGGCCAACAATGACACACCCAGGCGGTGCATGGTTTCGTCCAGGCCGTTTTCCACCGTGCGATTGATCAGGCAGTAGGCGTTTTGCACTGTGGCCACGCGGGGCAAGTTGTACTGCTCCGCCAGGCGCACAAATTCGTGCACGCCATACGGTGTCTCGTTGGACAAGCCCACCGCGCGGACCTTGCCGGCCTTCACCAGGGTGTGCAGGGCTTCAAGCTGGGCATGCATGGACGTGCCTTCGCTGTCCTTGGTCGGGTCGTAATAAACGGC
>JBBKVN010000039.1:0-2860 GCA_037968455.1 Rhodoferax sp. | reverse complement strand
TGTCCGGAACTTGGCACTGCCAAGCCATGTAACACCCGCAGCAAGGTGCTTTTTCCACAACCATTGGCGCCCACCAAGGCCACGCGCTCTCCGGGGCGAATACTCAAACTCACGTCAGTCAGTGCACGCACGGCACGCTCGGCCCGGCCAAAGTGGACGCTGGCCGAGGTCAACTGGCAGACAGCACTCACGACGAGACCTCCATCACCGGTTGGGCCGCGGGCGGGGCTGACTTGGTGTGTGTGGAACTCGGGGCGACGCAGGGACGCTCACTGTATTCGGAGCGCTCGCGCCAGTACCGCAAGACGGCAATCAACGCATTCAAAAACAGCACCACGCCCAGCAGCACCAGACCCAAGCCCAAGGCCAGCGGCAAATCGCCTTTGCTGGTTTCCAGGGCAATGGCGGTGGTCATCACGCGGGTAAATCCATCGATGTTGCCGCCCACAATCATGACCGCGCCGACCTCGGAAATCGCCCGGCCAAACGAGGCGATGACAACGGTCAACATGGCGTAGCGCTCATCCCAAGCCAACAACAAGCTGCGCAACATCGGCCGCGCGCCCAACGAGCGCAGTTGCTCGCCATGGGTGTTTTCAGCATCTTCAACGGCTTGGCGGGTGAGCGCCGTCACCACCGGCAAGACCAGTAAGGCCTGGGCGAGCACCATGGCCTTGAAGGAAAACAGCCATCCCAAAAACCCCAACGGTCCCGTGCGGGACAGCAACAAATAAACCACCAGCCCGACTACCACTGAGGGCACGGCCAAAAACGTATTCAGCAACGCCAGCACCGCGCCCCGCCCCGAAAACCGGGCCACGCCGAGCCAGGCGCCCAATCCCAGGCCCAGCACACAGGCGAGCAAGCAGGCCGTTGCACTGACGGCCAGCGACCGGCCGACGATGGCCAGCAGGCCCGCGTCCAGCGACGCAATGAGTTGCAGCGCCGCTACCACGCTATCGGTCAAGGAATTCATAACTTGCGGTATCGTAGCCACCGAACTCACTTCCGGCGATATGAACCAACGTGCATAGGCTTCAACTCCACTACACCCTCTCGCGTGACAGCAGTCCGGCACAGGTGCGCAACCCTTTGATCGACTTGCTACAAGCCGTCAGCACGCAGGGGTCTATTTCAGGCGGGGCGCGGGCACTGGGTTTGTCCTATCGCCATGTCTGGGGCGAGCTCAAGCGCTGGGAAGGTGAGCTTGGACATGAGTTGCTGGTGTGGGAAAAAGGGCAATCCGCCCGCCTGAGCGAATTTGGCGCCAAACTGATGTGGGCCGAGCGTCAGGCACAGGCCAGGTTGGCACCGCAAATTGAAGCTTTGCGCGGCGAGTTGGAACGAAGTTTTGCCCAAGCATTTGACGATGCCGTCCACGTGGTGACGCTGTACGCCAGCCATGACGACGCCCTCTCTGCCTTGCGCGAACACGCCTTGCAGGCGGGCCGCGTGGCAGGTACAGGGCAACTGCACCTCGACATTCGCTTTACCGGCAGTGTGGACGCCATTCGCGCGCTGAACGAGGGACGATGCGTGATGGCGGGGTTTCATACCCTCCAAAACACGGTCAGAAAAGCGCTGACGGAGCGAACCTACAAGCCACTGCTTCAACCAGGCCTGCACAAAATCATCGGATTTTCACAACGAACGCAAGGCTTGATGGTGCCCAAAGGGAACCCCTTGAACCTTCACTCCTTGCAAGACGTGGCCAAGTGTGGCGCGCGCTACGCCAATCGTGCCCTGGGCACGGGTACCCGCGTGGTACTGGACGAGCTTCTAAACCAAGCCGAGGTGAGCGTGCAGGCCATCAAGGGCTACGACCATTGCGAGCCGTCTCATGCCGCCGTAGCTCACGCCGTGGTCTCAGGTCAGCGTGACACAGGTCTGGGCATTGCAGCTGCCGCTGAGCGCGCCGGGCTGGACTTTGTCCCGCTGGCGCAGGAACGCTACCACTTGGTGTGTCTCAAGTCGGCACTGACCCAACCGGGTATCGAGGCCTTGCTAAAACTCCTGAAAACACCGGCATGGCAGGCCGAAGTGGCCCATATGGCGGGCCAGTCACCCCTGCAAAGTGGCGAGGTTTTGTCGCTGAGGCGGGTGCTTCCCTGGTGGGACTACCGCCAACAAAAACTGGTTATTGAAGCGCTGCCTGCTCTTTGAGCTTGCGGTACAGCGTTTGTCGGCTGATGCCCAGTTGGCGAGCCGCTTGGGAGATGTTGCCGGGGCTGTCCTGCAGGGCTTGTTGAATGGCCTGCCGCGACAAGGCGTCCAAATTTTGAAGCGGGGCAACACGTTGGGCGGACCGAGGCATGTCGTTTGACGACTGAAGCGCCTCGATCATGTCGTCTGGCAAATGAGTTTCATCAATCCACTCTTCATGGGAGTCCAGCATGGCGCTGGCCGTGCGCAACACGTTGGCGTATTGACGCAGATTTCCCGGCCAATCGTATTCACTGAGGCGCTGGTGTAACGCGGGCGCTAATCGAACCTCTCGGCCCGGATTGAAGCTCCCCAGCATTTGCGCTGTCAACGCCGCAAAGTCGCTACGCTCACGCAAAGCAGGCAGTTTCACGGTCAAGCCATTGATTCGGTAATACAGATCACTGCGAAAGCGGCCCTGCTCAGCTTCTTCACGCAGTTTGAAATGTGTCGCGCATACCAAGGCGAAATCGACGGCGACCGAGTGCCCGCCGCCGACAGGCGTCACCCGTCGCTCCTGCAGCACACGCAGCAGGCGGGTTTGCATGGGCAAGGGCATGTCGCCAATTTCATCCAAAAACAAGGTCCCACCGTCGGCCTCGCGCAGCCTGCCCAAACTGCCTTCGCGCAGTGCGCCGGTGAACGCCCCCGGCGCATA
>JBBKVN010000038.1:0-5733 GCA_037968455.1 Rhodoferax sp. | reverse complement strand
CCGATGAAATGTTGGACTTGACCGTTGGTCGCCAGCGAACAGCTTCCCGAGACCACCGCAACAAATCCCTGCTTGGCTGGGAAGTCTTGCGCCTCGTTACCAGTCTGTATGGAAAAATTCGCCGGCAATCCAATCGCCAGTCCCGAACCAGCCGTGACCAGCGGCAGTTGGGCCACCGCCTCGCCCAGCACCTTCAGGTCCGCATTGGTTAACGCGTCCAGCACGGCCACGCCAACGCCACTGGCTCGAAGCTCAGCCAGACGTTCTTTCACTGCGTCCCTACCTTTGGCAACGACCGCGTAGTCCAGCAAACCCACCTTGCCCACGCATTGCGCCTGCATAACACGAACCAAGTTGGAATCAGTCATGGGCGTGAGTGGGTGATCCCGCATGCCGGATTCAGCCAGCAACACGTCACCCACAAACAGGTGACCTTTGAACACACTGCGCCCGTTGTCAGGGAATGCGGGGGTTGCCACGGTGAAGTCGGTGCCCAGCGCGGCCATCAAGGCCTCCGTCACCGGACCAATATTGCCGCGGTGCCCCCCCTCATAAACGCTATCAAAAGTAGAGCAGTACTTAAAATAAATCTGGGCGGCTCCCTGCGTTTTCAGCCAATCCAAGGCCATCAACGACTGCTTGACGGCCTCTTCCGCGGGCAAGGTTCTGGATTTGAGGGCGACCACGACGGCATCAACGTCCGCCGTCAATGGGCCCTCTGGCACGCCGATGGTCTGAAGCACCCGCATCCCGGCCTGAACCAGGTTGCTGGCCAGGTCCGTGGCTCCGGTGAAGTCGTCCGCGATACAGCCAAGCTTCAAGCGCATGGTTCAGCCCTCTGGTAGCGCCACACTTTTTTGGTCTCAACCCAATCACGTGTCGTCTCATTCATCTGCAAAAAATGAGGCGCGCCCAAATGGGCCTGGATGGCCGCTTCATCATCGTAGAGTTCGTAAAGAAAGAAGACACTGGCATCGGCTGGGTCGCGGCACACATCAAACTGGCGACAACCCGGCTCTGACTCGCGCGACAGGCGAGCGTTGTCAGAGATAGCGAGGGCAAAGGCCTCGATGTGCGAGGGCTTGATCCGAAACTCGACAACCAGAGCTTGCATAGGGACTTGAAGGTTCATGGGTGGCTCCTTTTAACGCAGGGCGTTAACCAGCCCCATGCTGATAGAGGGGACATAGGTGATGACCATCAAGATGGTGATGCTGATCAATGCCATGGGAAGTAGGGGTTTAAGCAGGGCACCCATTCCGACGCCGGCGAGTCTGGCTCCCACCATCAGCGTGCCGCCAACGGGTGGCGTGTACAGACCAATGGCCAGATTGCAAGTCATGATCAGTCCAAGATGCACCGGGTCAATCTTGAACGCTGTGCCCAAGGGCACCAGCAAAGGGGCTGCCAAGATAAGTGCAGGCACCGGCTCGATAAAGCAGCCAAGAATCAGCATGGCAACGTTGACCAGCAAAAGGAACATCCAGGGGGAGGTTGCGTATTCCGTGACCAAACTGGCAATCTGTACAGGAACCTGCTCGACCGTGATTAACCAAGCCAAACACGACGTCGCGCCAATCACCACCATGACGACGGCACTGGTTGAAAACGATTTGAGCAGCAGTTCGGGAAGATCACGAGGCTTGAGGTCTTTGTAAATCACCATGGACACAAAGAGTCCATAGCCAGCGGCCACCGCTGCGGCTTCAGTCGGGGTGAAGTAACCAGACCAGATACCGCCCAAAATAATGACAGGCATCAACAGCGCCGGGAAAGCCGACATGAAGGCCGACCAGATTTCAGCACCCGATGCTCGGGTTTCTCCGTTGTCACAGCCCGTCCTCTTGCCGACCCGAACGCACTCCAGAGACAGTCCGATGGCGAAAATCACCGCAGGAACAACACCAGCCACGAAGAGGTCACGGACCGACGCGCCCGAGACGAAGGCGTAAACCAGCATCGGAATTGACGGCGGCATCACGACCGCCAGCGTTCCCGCCGTGGACATCAACGCACCAGCAAATGCAGGCGAATAACCCTTTTTGACCATGGCAGGCGTCATGACCGACCCAATGGCCGCCGTGTCCGCAATGGCTGATCCCGACACACCGCCAAAGATGAGGCACGAGCTCACCGTGGAGATGCCAAGGCCACCCGGCAAAAAGCCCAGCAGCCGTGTGGCGAAAGTGACAATGCGCAGACCCACGCCACCGCGGGACAGAATTTCACCCGCCAGCATGAACAGGGGCACGGCAATGAGTACAAACGACTCCACGCCGCCGATGTAGCTCAGGAAAACGGATGTCAGAGGATGGCCCAGGTTGTTCCACCAAATCACACCCGCGGTAGACATCAACAGGCCGTAGGCCATTGGGATGCCTAGGAGCGTCCCAAGAATGAAAAGTCCAAAAACTTCAAAGAGAATCATGGCTGCGAAGCTCCGTAGCGTTGTTCTGCGGATTTCCCGCGTAGTATTTCAGTCAGGTCCCAGCCCACAAACACCATCGTGATCAGCGAGGCGACGGGTAGCGCGATGTACTGCGAACTCATGGGCCAGCCAAGCACGGTGAGGGTGCTCATTTGCCCCGCCTCTGCAATGCCAAGGCCGTACCAAAAAAGCAGACCCAACGTGATCAGCACGACAATCTGGATGCCCACATCTGCCATGCGCCGCGCTGTGCCGTGCAGGTGGTCAATCAGCTCGTTGACGACCATGTGCGCACCGCGACGAGTTGCCGCCGCACCACCCAGAAAGGTGGCCCAAACCATCAATAGTTCGCAGAACTCGGTGGTCCAAGCCACATCGCCGTTGAAGAGGTTGTGCACGATCACATTGACAAAGATCAGTGTGGCCATGGTCGCCCCGATCAGGAGAACGCTCCAATCGACGAGCCATCCCAAATACCGAATTGGGGCTGGCGCTGGCGGGCCCGGCGGCAATAGCGGCTTGGTCACGCTGGGGGTACTCCCAATCGCGGCGTTCGGAATGGTATTTTTCATGGTGACTTACTTCGCAGGAGTTGACTTGCGAACGGCATCCGCGTCAGCAATGAACTGGTCCACGTCAGCGCCGTATTTCTCACGCGCCTTGGCATACACAGACTTGGCAGCATCGCGGAACGGAGCCAGGTTGGGGCGGGCAATTTTGGCGCCCTTGGTCTGCATATCGGCCAGTTGACGGTCGTCATTGGCTTTGATTTCATTGCGACTCCAGGTGGCCGATTCAGTGGCCGCTTTTGTCACGGCAGCTTGGTCAGCTGGTGAGAATTTTTGCCACGTTTTTTCGCTCACAGTCAATGGGATTGGGCTGTAAACGTGGTGCGTCAACGTGACGTTAGGCGCAACCTCATAGAACTTGTTCGCATAGATGGTGTCAATGGGGTTTTCTTGACCGGCGACGGCGCCTTGCTGAATAGCCAAGTAAACCTCAGGCAACGGCAAAATGACAACGTTGAAGCCAATGGCTTCTAGGGACCAGCGCATCATTTCATTCGGGAAACTGCGCAACTTCATACCTTTGGTATCAGCGGGGCTTGCCAGTGGCTCCTTGGTCGTCATGTCGCGAAAGCCAGCCTCCCAAGTGGAGAGAAAACGGAAGCCTTTGGCCGGCGCTTTGGCGAATTGCTCTTTGAGCCACTTGGATTCGTCGTACAACTTCCAACCTTGTTCGTAGTTCTCTACGAGGTAGGGCAGCAAGGACAAGTTCAGGGTTGGCACGTGGGTGGCATAGGTGCCCGTGCTCGATACGGTGAAGTCCACACCACCGAGTTGCAACTGCTCTACGGCCTTGGGGTCGTTGGCCAATTGACCCGCCGGGTAGATCTGTACTTTGTAGCGTCCTTGCGTGTACTCCGCGACTTTTTTGGCAAAGAGTTCTGCAGCCTGGTGTCGTGTACCGCCGGGCTGGTCTGTGTGGCTGAAACGCAAAGCCGTTTGAGCGCTGGCTGGAATTGACACTGCCAAGGCTGCTGCAGCCAAAGCGATGAGGGTAAGTCTCTTGTTCATTTTGATGTCCTCTTCTATTCAGGGTGGTGGGGGTTAAAGCCTGCCATCGGCACCCTTCGGCCGGTGGCATGCGAGTGGTAGACCGCAGCCTCCACATGCAAATTGATGAGATAGTCCCGGGCGCTGTTCTGAAGCAGTGTTCCGTGGCTCAGGTGCTGCAGGACGTGGGCTTGCAGCGCGGTGCAGGCGCCGCCAAAGGCACCGCTACTTCCCTGGTCGTACACATGCTCGGTCTCGACACCTTCGTGGGCTTGCCACCACAAGCGAGCGTCTCCATCGAGTCGAAGGACGCCGCGCTCGCCTTCGACCCACATCTCTCCCATCGTGCGTCGTGGGTTCTGCGCGACGTGTCCACTGAGGCGGTTGCCATCGAACACCCCGGTTCGGTCATCGTCAAATTCGAGGAGGATCACGCCCGCGTCCTCACCAGCAATCGCCGGATTGAGTCGGCGCAAACGGGCGGTCACCGCACGCACTTCGCCAAGCAGGTGGCGAAAGGCATCAATAAAGTGCACCGCGGTCTCGCGCACCAGCAGCTTGGGCATGGTCTGAAAGTAAGGCTGACGGTCCAGATAGGCTCGCGGGCCTTGGCCGTCACCCGGGCGCAGCCGAAAACTGGCCCCATAGACGCGCCCGAAGTGACCGGCCTGGATGAGTCGATGCACTTCACGGAACCAGGGGGTGAAGCGAAAGTTCTCGTGAATCACCAAGGGAACGCCGGCGGCTTCTGCCAAGTCGGTCATCGCTTCAGCCTGTGCCAAATGGGTACCAAATGGTTTTTGACAAATAGTCGGAATGCCACGTTCCAAAGCGGCACGCACGATCGGCTCTTGCGCGGCCGGGGGCAAGACCACGTCCAGCAAGGTGGGGCGCTCTTGATCCAGCATGGCAATGGTGTCGGTGTAGCAGTGTGCAATGCCAAATCGGTCCGCCAGCGCTTGGGCACGTGCGGCATCCTGGTCGCACAGGGCAAGCACCGGCGCGCCGGCATCGCGCCACCCCTCGACCTGGAACTGGGCGAAGTAGCCAGCGCCCACCATGGCAATGCGTGGGGACTCGGAGGCAGAACACACAGCCGTGGTCATGTCAGGCCACCACCTTCAGGGCGTCAATGACGGCGCTGGCGATATCGGCCGTTCCGTGCGCGCCGCCAAACTCGAACGGACGCACCTGACCGGCCGAGAAAACGCTCTCCACAGCGCGGTCAATCAGGTGTGCGCCGTCGGTCAAGCGGGCATCGGCTTTGGTGTCGCCCAACCAATCCAGCATCATGGCGGCCGACAAAATCATGGCGGTCGGGTTGGCTTTGCCCTGCCCCGTGATGTCAGGCGCCGTGCCGTGGGCAGGCTGAAACAGGGCGTATTTGTCGCCAATGTCACCCGACGGCGCCATGCCCATGCCACCTACCAGCGCGGCAATCAGGTCGGACAGAATGTCGCCGAACATGTTTTCAGTCACCAACACGTCGTAGACCCAGGGCTTCATCACCAGGTTCAGGGCCATGGCGTCCACGTAGGCGCTGTCTTGCGCCATGGTGGGGTGCTTGGCGGCCACCTCCAGAAAAATACTGCGCCAAAACGCCATGGAGGCGAAAACATTGGCTTTGTCTACATTGGTGACCCGGCCCGGACGGCCTTTTTGCTGCGCACGGCGTTCGGCCAGTTGAAAGGCGAACTCGCAAATTCGATCGGTTCCCTTGCGGGTGATTTGCATGGTGTCGTACACGCC
>JBBKVN010000037.1:0-8446 GCA_037968455.1 Rhodoferax sp. | reverse complement strand
CCTGCAAAGCCCGGATAACCCGGCAGCATGCGAAAGGCCTACAGTGGATGCCACTCAACCGATTCACGAGGCTTCACCATGCACACCCAGCCCACTTACTTCATCTCCCACGGTGGCGGTCCCTGGCCCTGGATGCAAGACCAGGCGGGTGGCTACGCTCAACTCGCAGCGTCTTTGCAAGCCATGTCCGCCACGTTGCCGACGCCGCCCCAAGCCATTTTGATGGTCTCGGCCCACTGGGAAGAGACCAATTTCACGGTCCAGGCCGCCGCCCAGCCGGGCATGATTTACGACTACTCTGGCTTTCCGGCCCACACCTATGAGGTCACCTACCCGGCCCCCGGCGCACCGGACGTGGCAAAACGGGTCAAAGCCGTGCTGACCCAAGCAGGCATCGCGGCAGACGAAGACCCAGAACGCGGCTTCGATCACGGCACGTTCTCGCCGCTGGCCGTCATGTACCCGCAGGCCAACATCCCGGTGCTGCAACTGTCCTTGAAGCAGGGGCTTGACCCGGAGGCCCACCTGGCCGCCGGGCGTGCGCTGCGGCCACTACGCGACGAAGGTATTTTGATCGTGGGCAGTGGACTGAGCTACCACAACCTGCGCGAACTCGGCCCCCGGGGACAGGCGCCTTCGGCTGCGTTTGACGCCTGGCTTCAAAGCAGCGTGGTGCAAGCCAATCCGCAAGACAGGGAAGAAAAACTGCGCGCCTGGGCCACGGCCCCGGCGGCCCGCCAAGCCCACCCGCGGGAAGAACATCTGCTGCCGCTCATGGTGGCCGTTGGCGCAGCCGGCGACGACCCAGCTACTTGCGTTTACCACGAAGCCACATTTTTTGGCGCGGTGACGGTTTCGAGTTTCCGGTTCGGACAGAACTGATGAGTCTCGACACCGGCACGTCTATGAAAAATTCGGCGTCAGCGAAGACTGAGTCATGAAGGCGAATCATGTTGGGCATCGCGTTGAATCACCGCCACCAACTGATCCAATGCCATGCCCCACCCGGCTTCAAAACCCATGGCGGCGTGTTGTTTGCAGCCGGCTTCGTTTGCATGGATCACGGTGGCGGTGTAGCGCGTGCCTTGGGGGTCGTCCGCCAGTTCGATCATGGCGGTGAACATAAAACTGGCGTTTGCCGACCCGCAGGTGTCGGACGGCTCACTGGGGCGATAACCCGCCAGCAAGGCGTTGGTCCACACCAGTTTTTCATTGGAAACCACGCTGAGGTAGCAACCCTCGTTGGGGAATGCTTGACCTTCGGGCGATTGCATGGTGGTGCGAAACACGCCACCGGGGCGCAAATCGATCTCGCAGGCGATGGTGGTCCATGGCAGCGGGCAAAACCAGGGTTTGAGCCGCTCCGGCTCCGTCCACGCGCGCCAAATTAGCGACCGGGGCACATCCACAATGCGCGAAAAACTTAAGTCCAGCTGGGGATTGGCGTGGTAAACGGCCGTCATGCTCACACTCCTTGAATGGGAGGTGAATTATGGCGATCACCCGCCTGAAATACCAGTGCGACTTTGACCCGCCAAGCGCGCTCCGGCTTCAGAGTATTTTTTGCAGGATCAGCACGCCAAAGAAGCCAAAGCCAGAAATAAAAATCCACTTGAGAGTGACCAGCCCGTAATGCTTGAAACGGGCGTCACCGGTGTAGATAAACAGTCCAAAACAGACGATCACCCCCAGCAAGAGGACGAGGAAAAGGGCGCGAAAGAAAACCATGTGCGGTGTCTTTGCGGCCTACCAGGCACGGGCCGGTTGCGCAAAACCTTTGGGGGCGTTCTTTTCGTTATCGAAGGTGACGATGTCCCAGGCATCGGGATGGGCCAGCAACTCCCGCAGCAGCAGATTGTTCAGGCCGTGGCCAGAGCGAAACGCGCTGTAGCTGGCCAGCAGTGGTTTGCCGACCACATAAAGGTCGCCCATGGCATCCAGAATTTTGTGTTTCACGAATTCGTCGTCGTAACGCAGGCCACCCACATTGAGCACCTTGTAGTCGTCCATGACGATGGCGTTGTCCAGGCCACCGCCCAGCGCCAAGCCGTTGGCGCGCATCATTTCCACATCTTTGGTAAAGCCAAAAGTGCGGGCTCGTGCAATATCGCGGGAGTAGGACTGCTCGCTCATGTCAAACATGACCCGCTGGCCAGTGGAATCCACCGCAGGATGGTCAAAATCAATCTCAAAACTCAGCTTGTAGCCATGAAAGGGCTCCAGGCGGGCCCATTTCTCATTGACCCCTTCACCTTGGCGAACCTCCACGGGTTTGAGCAATCTCAAAAATCGTTTCGGCGCATTTTGCAGTTCGATACCCGCACTTTGTAACAAGTAGACAAAGGAAGCGGCCGAGCCATCCAGAATGGGCACCTCTTCTGCGGTGATGTCCACATAAAGGTTGTCAATGCCCAAGCCGGCGCAGGCCGACATGAGGTGCTCCACCGTGTGCACCTTGGCATTGCCGTTGGAGAGGGTCGATGCAAGACGGGTATCCGTCACAGCCATGGCCGATACGGGAATGTCCACCGGCTCAGGCAAATCCACCCGGCGAAACACAATGCCGGTGTCTGGCGCAGCAGGGCGCAAGGTGAGCTCCACGCGCTGACCGCTGTGGAGGCCCACACCGACGGCGCGGCTCAGGGCTTTGAGTGTTCGTTGTTTCAGCACAGTGGCATTGTAAAAGCCGAACAGGGTGTGCCACCAGTTAACGGCAACACACCCTGCTCAGTGAAGGGACAGCGAGGTCCGGTTAGTCGGCTTGCTTGCGCAGAAAGGCCGGGATCTCGAAGTCATCCATGCCGCCGGAGGCCAACGCGTCGACCTTGGCCGCAGCTTGCGTGCGGTCGCGGGTGCGCCAGACGCTGGGGGTGGCCATGCCGGCGTAGTCAGGCTGGCTTTGACCGCCCATCGTCGGTGCTGCCATGCTGTTGGCTGAACCGGTGGACGCGACGCTGCTCAAAGGTGAATTCAAGGTGGGCACGTGGAATGGCACGTTGTCAGTGCCGGTGCGCAGCACCTGCAAAGGCACGGACGTGCGACGCACACCCTGGCGGCTCAAGCCGGTGGCGACCACGGTCACGCGGATCTCGTCGCCCAAGCCGTCGTCGTAGGCCGTGCCATAGATGACATGAGCATCAGGCGAGGCGTAAGCACGGATGGTGTTCATGGCCAGCTTTGACTCGGCCAGCTTCAAAGAACCCTTGGCGGCTGTGATGAGCACCAGCACGCCCTTGGCGCCCGACAAATCGATGCCTTCCAGCAGCGGGCAAGCAACGGCCTGCTCGGCAGCGATGCGCGCACGGTCCGGTCCGGAGGCCACTGCCGTGCCCATCATGGCTTTGCCGGGCTCACCCATCACGGTGCGCACGTCTTCGAAGTCGACGTTCACATGGCCAGGCACATTGATGATCTCGGCAATTCCGCCGACCGCGTTTTTCAACACGTCGTTGGCGTGGGCAAAAGCCTGGTCCTGGGTCACGTCGTCACCCAATACATCCAAGAGCTTTTCGTTCAACACCACGATCAAAGAGTCCACATTGGCCTCCAGCTCAGCCAAGCCGTTGTCGGCATTGGTCATGCGGCGACCACCTTCAAACTCGAAAGGCTTGGTGACCACACCCACGGTCAGAATGCCCATCTCGCGTGCCACGCGGGCAATCACGGGCGCAGCGCCGGTGCCGGTGCCGCCCCCCATCCCTGCGGTGATGAACAGCATGTGCGCGCCTTCAATTGAGGCACGAATGTCGTCCACAGCCAACTCAGCCGCCTCACGGCCTTTGTCTGGCTTGCTGCCGGCGCCCAGACCACTGGTACCGAGTTGAATGCTTTTGTGAGCGTCGCTGCGGACCAGCGCTTGCGCGTCGGTATTGGCGCATATGAATTCCACTCCCTGCACGCCACAGCCAATCATGTGGCCCACGGCGTTGCCGCCGCCGCCGCCGACGCCGATGACTTTGATCTGTGTGCCAAGGTTAAAGGCTTCTTCTTCAATCATTTCGATAGGCATTTGTTCTCTCCTTAAGTATCAATAATTTGGCTTACGCCGATTTTTCTGAATTCACAATTCGTGGCGGTATGTCCGGTGGGCCGTTGCATGGCCATCGCCAATGTGGGCTGGCGCGGGCTAGGCTGTACATTTTTTTCATGGTTAGAAGTTCCCCACAAACCAGTCTTTGACCTGCCCAAAGGCGGTCTTCATGGAGCCGTTTTTCTGCGCCACCTTGAAGCCGCGCAAACGCGCGGTGCGCGCTTCTTCCAGCAAGCCCATGACGGTGGCCGCCCGGGGCTGCGCCACCATGTCGGCCAGCGAACTGGAATACTTGGGAATGCCACGGCGAACGGGTTTCAGGAAAATATCCTCGCCCAACTCCACCATACCGGGCATCAGGCTGCTACCGCCGGTGAGCACAATGCCGCTGGACAACATCTCTTCAAAACCGGACTCGCGCAGCACCTGATGCACCAGGGTGAAAATTTCTTCCACGCGGGGCTCAATCACGCCCGCCAGTGCTTGTCGGCTCAGCATGCGTGGGCTGCGGTCACCCAGACCCGGTACTTCGACCTGCGACTCAGGGTCGGCCAGCATTTGCTTGGCATAGCCGTGCTCGACCTTGATGTCTTCCGCGTCTTTGGTGGGCGTACGCAGCGCCATGGCGATGTCGCTGGTGATCAAATCACCGGCAATCGGGATCACCGCGGTGTGGCGGATGGCGCCATTGGTAAAGATGGCCACATCGGTGGTACCCGCGCCAATATCGACCAGGGCCACACCCAACTCGCGCTCGTCTTCGGTCAGGATGGACAGACTGCTGGCCAGCGGATTGAGCATGAGCTGCTCAACTTCAAGGCCACACCGACGCACGCATTTGATGATGTTCTCGGCCGCGCTTTGTGCGCCGGTCACGATGTGCACCTTGGCTTCCAGACGAATGCCGCTCATGCCGATCGGCTCTTTCACGTCTTGGCCGTCAATGATGAACTCTTGCGGCTCGACCAGCAGCAGGCGCTGGTCGGTTGAAATATTGATGGCTTTGGCGGTTTCCACCACGCGGGCCACGTCGGCGGCAGTGACCTCCCGGTCCTTGATGGCCACCATGCCGCTGGAGTTGATGCCGCGAATGTGGCTACCGGTGATGCCGGTGTAAACCCGGGTGATCTTGCAGTCGGCCATCAACTCAGCCTCTTTCAGGGCCTGTTGAATGCTTTGAACGGTGGCGTCAATATTGACCACAACGCCGCGCTTCAGCCCGTTGCTGGGCGCAAAGCCCAACCCGGCCAGCTTGAGCTGACCGTTAGGCATGACCTCGGCCACGACGGCCATGACCTTGGCGGTGCCAATGTCCAGTCCTACGACCAGGTCTTTGTATTCTTTTGCCATGTATTCACCTGTTGCTTCTATGTCCGCTATCGCGCTTGTTTCTTCGGCGCATCCGCTGACAGCGTACTCACGCCGCGCAGCCGAATCGCATACCCATCTTCATGCCGCAAATCGGCGGTCTCCAGTGCCTCTGGCGTGCGCCCGTACCGGGCCACAACTTGGGTCAATGTCTTCAAAAACCGGTCCGTGCGGGTCAACACCTGAGCGGTCGTGCCGCTGCCCAGCTCGATCAAGCCGTCGGTGTCCAGGCGCACACGCCAGCCACCATGCGCAGTCATCTCCAGCTGCTCAATATTCAGATTCAGCGCGGCGAAATGGGGCTGCAAGGTCTGTTGCATGACCAGCACCTTGGCGGCGCTGCCTGTCGGGCCAAACAGGCGAGGCAAACCATCTTGATCCAGCTCGCCCGCATTGGCCTCAAACACTTCGCCATAGCTATTGACTAACGCAGAATCACTTTCACGCCCCCAATACGCCACGGCCTGATGCTCTTCCAAATTCACCTTGAGCCGGTTCGGAAAGTCCCGATGGACCTGCGCATTGCGCACCCAAGAGACCGACTCGAACGCCTGCCGCGCCGCGTTGATGTCCAGCGTAAAAAACGTTCCGCTCAACCGGTGGGCCACGTTGGCCCGCAGTGAGACGGCATTGCTGTGCGAGACATCACCGCTCACGGTGATCCCCCGCAAGGCAAACACCTTGTGGCCAGCGGCCCAAACCGAGACCGTGCCCACGAGCAGGACGACAAAACCCAGCATCAGGGCGTAAGCCGTGATGTTCATGAGTTTCACGTCCAGTGGCGTGGGCAAGGTTTGGCTCATGGGGCGTTTGTCCCGGCATAGTCGCGGGTGGCGTGACGCAGGATTTCGACACACAGCGACGGGTAGTCCATGCCCGCAGCTTTGGCGGACATCGGCACCAGCGAATGGCTGGTCATGCCAGGGGCCGTGTTGATTTCCAGCAAATAGGGCTTGCGGGTTTTGGCGTCAATCATCACATCGGCCCGCGCCCAACCCCGGCAACCCAACGTGCGGTAGGCATCGAGCACCAGTTGTTGAATGTGCGCTTCTTCCCCTTCAGGCAGTCCGCAGGGCACCAGGTATTGCGTGGTGTCGGTGAAATACTTATTCTGATAGTCGTAGTTGCCGTCTGGCGCCACGATACGAATGACAGGCAAGGCACGGGCGGACTGCCCGGTGCCCAGCACCGGAATGGTGACCTCGTCGCCACTGATGAACTGCTCGCACAGCACTTCGGTGTCGTGCTGCGCGGCGAGAGCGTAGGCGGCCTCACATTGATCCAGCGAAGTCACCTTGGTCAAGCCAATGGTGGAACCCTCGCGAGCGGGCTTGACGATCATCGGTGATCCCAATTCGGCAAAAGCAGCCTGCGTGGCTGCGCCAGTGCTGACCTGCTGCCACGCCGGTGTGGGCAAGCCCTCCGCACGCCAAATGCGTTTGGTCATCACCTTGTCAATTGAAATGCTGGATGCCATGACGCCGGAGCCGGTGTAGGCAATACCCAGCAACTCCAGGGCGCCTTGAACCGTGCCATCCTCGCCAAAGCGGCCGTGCAATGCAATAAAGCAGCGCTCAAATTCTTCACGTTTGAGGTCGACCAAGTCGCGCTCGGACGGATCAAACGCGTGTGCATCGACGCCCTGGGAGCGCAGGGCCTGCAACACGCCCTGCCCCGACATCAAGGACACCTCACGCTCAGCGGACGCGCCCCCCATGAGCACCGCCACCTTGCCAAAATTTGAATTCAACTGACTCATCGCCCTTGTCCTTCCAGCACCAACTGCTCTGAAGTTTGTAGCAACTCCAGCACTTTCCCAGGCACTGCGCCGATGGAGCCGGCGCCCATGCACAACACCACATCACCCTCGCGGGCGGTGTCCCAAATTGCTTGCGGTAGATCGGCCACATCATCAACAAACAAAGGTTCGATGCGCCCTGCCACCCGCAGCGCGCGGGTCAGACTTCGGCTGTCAGCGGCGACGATAGGCGCCTCACCGGCGGCATACACCTCGGTCAGCAGCACCGCGTCGGCCTGGCCAATGACCTTGACGAAATCTTCAAAACAGTCGCGGGTGCGGCTGTAGCGATGCGGCTGGAATGCCAACACCAAGCGGCGATCCGGGAACGCGCCCCGTGCGGCGGCAATCGTGGCGGCCATTTCCACCGGGTGGTGACCGTAGTCATCTACCAGGGTGAAGGTGCCGCCGTCGCGTGCATCAACCTCGCCGTAACGCTGAAAGCGCCGCCCTACACCCTTGAAGTTGGCCAGCGCCTGTTGGACGGCCTCGTCCGCAATGCTCAATTCAACCGCCACGGCGATGGCAGACAGCGCATTGAGTACGTTGTGGCGGCCCGGCAGGTTAAGCACGATGTCCAGGTCGGGCAACACCAAGCCATTACGGCGCTCGACGGTGAAATGCATTTGTCCATCAACCGCACGCACGTTCACGGCACGCACTTCAGCGCCTTCCTCAAAGCCATAGCTGGTGATCGGGCAAGTGACCTGCGGCACGATGTCGCGCACGGCGGGGTCATCGGTGCAGAGAATCGCCACGCCGTAGAAAGGCATGCGATGCAAGAACTCCACGAATGCGCCCTTCAGCCGGGAGAAATCATGGCCATAGGTCTCCATGTGATCGGCATCAATATTGGTGACCACCGCCATCACTGGCAGCAGGTTCAGAAACGAAGCGTCGGACTCATCGGCTTCCACGACGATGTAGTCGCCTTGGCCCAGTTGGGCGTTCACGCCGGCACTGTTCAACCGGCCTCCAATGACAAAAGTCGGGTCCAGACCCGCCTGCGCCAACACACTGGCCACCAGACTGGTAGTGGTGGTCTTGCCGTGCGTGCCGGCAATGGCGATGCCCTGCTTGAGGCGCATCAACTCCGCCAGCATCAGCGCACGGGGAACCACGGGAATGCGCTTTTCGCGCGCCATGATCACTTCCGGGTTGTCTTGCTGGACGGCAGTCGAAGTCACCACGGCGTCGGCATTGGCCACATTGCTGGCCACGTGGCCCACATAGGTGGTGATACCGAGGGC
>JBBKVN010000036.1:0-4389 GCA_037968455.1 Rhodoferax sp. | reverse complement strand
TTGTGCTTGGCTGCCGCGGCGTAGGCCGCGTGAATCTTGACGATGTCGTGGCCGCCGCGTTTGAGGCGGTCGATCTGCTCATCGGTCATGCCTTGCGCCAAGCGCTGCAGTTCTTCGTTCTGGCCAAAGAAGGTGTCGCGGTTAAAGCGCCCGTCTTTGGCGGCAAAGGTTTGCATCTGGCCGTCCACGGTGTTGGCGAAAGCGCGCGCCAAGGCGCCGGTGGTGTCGCGGGCAAAGAGGCCGTCCCAGTCGCTGCCCCACACCAGTTTGATCACGTTCCAGCCGGCACCGGCAAAGAGCTTTTCCAGCTCGTCAATGATGCGGCCATTGCCGCGCACAGGGCCGTCCAGGCGCTGCAAGTTGCAGTTGACCACCCAGACCAGGTTGTCCAACCCTTCACGGGCGGCCAAGGTCAGGGCGCTCATGCTTTCGGGTTCGTCCATCTCGCCATCACCAAACACGCCCCACACCTTGCGGCCTTCGCAGCTGAGCAGCTGGCGGTGGGTGAGGTAGCGCATGAAGCGGGCGTGGTAAATCGAGCTGATGGGGCCAATGCCCATGGAGCCTGTGGGGAACTGCCAGAAGTCAGGCATCAAATAGGGATGCGGGTAGCTGCACAAGCCACGGGCCAGGCCGCTTTGCAGCGCGGCTTCTGGGTCGAGGGCGCCCACGGCCTTGGCAGCGGGGGAGGTGAGTTCCTGGCGGTAATGCAACAGGTCGTCGGCACTGAGGCGGCCTTCCAAGTAGGCGCGGGCATAGACGCCGGGGGCGCTGTGGGGTTGGAAAAAGACCAGGTCGCCCAGCTGAGAGGTTGCGTCACTTCGGGCGTGAAAGAAATGGTTGTAGCCCACTTCAAACAAGTCTGCGGCGCTGGCGTAGCTGGCAATGTGGCCGCCCAGTTCACCGTAGGCCTGGTTGGCGCGCACCACCATGGCTAGGGCGTTCCAGCGCATGAGCGAACCTAGTCGTTCTTCAACGGCCAAATCGCCCGGGAAGACCGGTTGCTGGTCCACACCAATGGTGTTGACGTAGGGCGTGCACAACTCGGGTTGCCACCCCACTCGCTGGGTGCGGGCCAGACGTGCCAGCTCGTCGAGCACAAAGCGGGCGCGCTCAGACCCCTGGGCGGCGACCAGCGCAGAGAACGCGTCGCGCCATTCGGCGGTTTCCTGGGGGTCGAGGTCAGTCACGGGCGATGGAATGATTAATGAGTTCATACAATTACTGTACAAAAATTTGCGCCAAATAGGCTGCCTATCTTGCGTCAAATCTGACTGAAATGAGGCATAAAATGCTGAAAAATGTAACTTTTAAAGTGTTATGAACCTCGATGATGTCGATCTGCGAATTTTGGATCAACTCCAAAAAGATGGCTCCATCTCCAATGTGGAGCTGGCCCGGCGCGTCCACCTGAGCCCTTCGCCTTGCTTGGCGCGCGTCAAGGCGCTGGAGAATGCGGGCGTCATTGACCGCTATGTGGCCATTGCCAATGCCACCAAGCTGGGCTTGAGTCTCAACGTCTTCATCTCAATCAGCCTCAAGTCTCAGAACAAAGCCGCGTTGGCGGATTTTGAGCGCAGCATTGCTGAGCATGAAGAAGTGATGGAGTGCTATTTGATGACGGGCGATTCGGATTACCTGATTCGCGTGGCCGTGGCCGACATTGCCGCGCTAGAGCGCTTCATTCTGGATCAGCTCAGCACGATTGCCGGGATCGAAAAAATACGGTCCAGTTTTGCGCTCAAACAGGTTCGCTATAAAACCGCGCTTCCGCTGCCTTTACCCTGAATGGCGCACGGCGTTCACCGATGGTGCAGAGGGGTGCGTCGTTGACGCAGGTCAAGCGCTGCCAATGGTGACTGTGCCATGCTGGGCAATATGACACCCACAGACTCGCCCCCCACACCGCTTGATTTGCTCAATTCGCCCACGCGCTTCTTGTTCTTCACGGGCAAGGGCGGGGTCGGGAAAACCTCGCTTGCCACGGCAACGGCGTTGACGCTGGCCGATGCCGGCAAACGTGTGTTGCTGGTGAGTACCGATGCCGCGTCCAACCTGGACGAGATGCTGGGTGTGACCCTGTCTAATCAGGCCGTTCCTGTGCCCGGCGCAGCCGGTTTGAGTGTGCTCAATATTGACCCGGATGCCGCCGCCGAAGCCTATCGCCAGCGGGTGCTCGCCCAATTAGAAGCCGATGCCAGTGAAGAGGAGCGCAACACGGTGCGCGAGCAACTTTCAGGGGCTTGCACCACGGAGATAGCCGCGTTTGACGAGTTCGCCGCCTTGCTGGCCACGCAGGACGCCGCTTATGACCATGTGGTTTTTGATACGGCCCCGACCGGCCATACCTTGCGGCTACTGAGTTTGCCCAAAGCATGGGCGGGTTTTCTGGCGGGCAATGACCGTGGCGCCTCCTGCTTGGGGCCGCATTCCGGTTTGAAGATGCAGGAAGCGCGGTTCAATGCGGCCTTGCGTGCTTTGAGCGATCCGAGTCTGACCACGGTGGTGCTCGTCACCCGCCCAGACCCGAGGCCCATGGGGGAGGCGGCGCGCACATCCGATGAGCTTCGCACGCTGGGCTTGAGCAACCAGCGACTGGTGATCAACGGGGTGTTTCACGCCAGCGTGCCAAACGACGCCGTCGCCAAAGCGGTGGAAAGCCTGGGCCAGGAGGCGATGGCCAATATGCCCGAGGCGCTGGCCGGCTTGCCGCGAGATGAGGTGCCCTTGCGCGCCTTCGATACCGTGGGGCTTTCCGCCCTGCGCGCTTTGTTGGGTGCGAGCCAAGCCATAGCGCCCGAGAAACCAGCGACCTCGGCCGACTACCACCCCTTGCCCGCAGAGTCGCTGGCAAAGTTGGCCGATGAACTGGCAGCCACGGGCAGTGGCCTCATCATGGTCATGGGAAAGGGCGGCGTCGGAAAAACCACCATTGCTGCCGCGCTGGCCGTGGGATTAGTACAGCGGGGTCACAGTGTGCATCTCACGACCACCGATCCGGCAGCCCATGTGGCGCAGGCTTTGGGTGGCAGCCTGCCCGGACTTCAGGTTGACCGGATCGACCCCAGGGTTGAAACGCAGGCCTACATTGACAAAATCATGTCATCGCGTGGCAAAGAACTGGACGACCAGGGCCGTGCGTTGTTATTGGAAGACCTGCAGTCACCGTGCACCGAAGAGGTTGCGGTGTTTCACGCCTTCAGTCGGGTGGTGAACGAGGCCCGCACAGCTTTTGTGGTGCTGGATACGGCGCCCACCGGGCACAGCCTTCTGCTGATGGACGCCACCGGCGCCTACCACCGCCAAATGACGCGCCAGTACGAGGGCAACGCAAACGCCAAACACATCATCACCCCCCTGATGCGCCTTCAGGACGCCACCATGACGCGCGTGCTCATCGTCACCCTGCCGGAGGTGACCCCTGTGAGCCAGGCTGCCGCTTTGCAAGACGATCTGCGCCGGGCTCGTATTGAGCCTTGGGCGTGGGTGATCAACAAAAGTGTGAGCGTGACCGGCACTTCAGATCCGCTGTTAAAAGCTCGCCTGAAAGGGGAGCGCCGCCAATTGGACCGCATCGCCAACGGCTTGGCCCTGCGCACTTTTGTGCTGCCTTGGTTGCCAGAGTCGCCGGTGGGGGTGGACGCTTTGGGGGCGTTGACCCACGCAACCGATCAAAATAGGGCATGAGCCAAGACATTCAAACCCTCACCCATGCGCTGCGAGAATTCGCTCTTGCCAGAAACTGGGCCCAGTTTCATTCGCCCAAAAATTTGGCGACCGCGTTGAGCGTTGAAGCGTCAGAGTTGTTGGAGCATTTTCAGTGGTTGACTGAGACTCAAAGCCAAAATTTAGACGCCGACAAGAAGGACGAAGTCGCTGCTGAGGCTGCGGACGTTTTGCTGTACCTGCTCCAGTTGTGTGACAAGCTGGACATTGATCTGATAGAGGCAGCGCGTCGAAAAATGGTGGTGAACGCTGTGAAGCACCCGGTTCCAGAGGCGAGGTGAGTGACGTTCAGAATCGCCTTGCAAAATTGAGTCAAGAGGCGCTATGCCCTGTCAACACGGGTACCGGTTTTTTGGGGCGCGGACGGCGCATTACTCAGTGGTTGCTCTTAAGTGATTCCGTGAGGTGCTGATCACCATCTACCCACGCGCCGTCAGATCGGACTTGAGAGGGGCGGAACTTCATTTTGTAGTTCATCTTTTGGCATTCTCGGATCCAGTAGCCCAGATAGACGTGGGGCAGGTTCAAAGTTCGCGCTTGCTCAATTTGCCACAAGACGTTGTAGGTGCCGTAATTGCACCCTGTTTCGGGTTCGTAAAAGGTATAGACCGCCGACAAGCCATCGTCCAGTACGTCAAGAATGGAGACCATCTTCAACTCACC
>JBBKVN010000035.1:0-3586 GCA_037968455.1 Rhodoferax sp. | reverse complement strand
CTGAAACGGTCAAGTTCAATATTGAGGCGCTGGATGATCGCGGTGGGCCGCTGCCCTTGGTTGTGACCAGTGCGTCCGCGCAGTCGGTGCCCGACACCCGCACGCCGGTTCGCCTGATTCAAACCAATGTGCCGTTTTCTGATGACGGCGCGGGTGCAGACAGCGTCGCCGGTGACGGGAAATACAGCGCGCGTCTCAGCCCGGCGCAACAGGGTTTTGGGGCCTACGCGGGCACGATTCGTTTGCTGGTCCAGGTCAATGTCAAGGGCGAGCAGGGCGTGGTGCAGTTTGACGTGATTTACACCCCTGAAGTGCCCGCCACGTGGGCCGGCACGCGGGAGGCGCTTGAAAACGGTTCCCTGAACTTCTACATCAAAGCCAACGTTGCCATGGCGGGCCGTTACGTCGTCAGCGCCCGCGTGGATGACGCCAACGGCGTGCCATTTGCGCTGTTGCAATTCAACGACGAGGTAATCGCCGGTGTGCGCGAATTCAAACTGACCTTGTTTGGGGCGCTGGTGCGAGACAAGGCGCCTGCGTTCCCGCTTCGCCTGCGCGATGTGGACGGGTTTTTGCTCATCCCCGACAAGTTTCCCGACCGCTTCACCATGGCGCGCCAAAGTGGTGTGGTTCACACCACTGGCCGCTATTCAATCGACAGTTTTTCATCAGACGAGTGGACCAGCGAGGAGCGCTCACGCTACTTGACGGAGTACGGCAAAGACGCCGACACGGCGCGCGAAGAAGTGGCGCGCCTGGAGACCAAGTAGCCGTTGGGGAGCGCGGCTGACTTAACTGAGCAGTTTGACCAACCCTTGCAAACCATGCTGCACGGTGGCGGCCCGTACGGTGGCCCGGTCGCCGGGGAAGAGGCAGCGTTCTGTGACCACTTGGCCCGGCACCGCCAGCCCAAACCACACCGTGCCCACCGGCTTGTCGGCGCTGCCGCCTGTGGGCCCGGCCACGCCGGTGACGGCAACCGCCACTTGCGCCGGGGAGTGGGCCAGCGCGCCAAGCACCATGGCTTGCGCAACCGCCTCGCTCACCGCGCCGTGGGTTTGAATCAGCGCCGGGTCCACCCCCAGCAACTCGGTTTTGGCTGCGTTGGAGTAGGTGACAAAACCGCGTTCAAACCAGGCGCTGGAGCCCGACAGGTCGGTACAGGTCGCCGCAATTAAACCTCCGGTGCAACTCTCTGCTGTAGCCAGCATGTATTGGTTTTTAAGAAGCCAATTGACCAGTTGCGCCAGTGCAGACTGCGTGAGTAGCTCATGATTTGATAGCATTCAAATCACCACCAAGTTCGCCACAAGGCCACCACCAGCAGCGCACAGGCGGCGGCCACCAGGTCGTCCAGCATGATGCCAAAGCCGGCTTTGCGCCAGGCGGCAGGGTCGGTGGCGGGGGACACGTCGTGAAACAGCTGATCGGCCCAGCGCACCGGGCCGGGCTTGGCCGCGTCAAAGTAACGAAACAAGGCAAAGGCAATCAACTGGCCCAGCCACCCGGTGGGGGACACCAGCCACAGCACCAGCCAGAACGCCACAATTTCGTCCCACACCACGCTGCTGGGGTCCAGCACCCGCATGTGTCTGGCCGTCACCGTGCTGGCCCACCAGCCAATGGGCAGGGAGACGGCAATCAACACCGCCCAGGCCACGTCGGTCATGAAGGGTTGCATCACCACAAAAGCCAGCCAGGCCCACAAGGTGCCCGAGGTGCCGGGGGCAAAAGGGCTCAGGCCCGAGCCAAAGCCCAGCGCAATAAAGTGGGCCGGGTGCGACAGCATGAACCGGGCCGAAGGGCGCACCGGCCCAGGTAAGCGCACCACGTCCGAAGGGGATTCAATCTCTTGCATTAGGCAATTATCCAGCGGCAGGCGGTTCGGGCGGTGACATGGCAGCCAGCCATTCGGCCCAATGGTCAATGCAGGCGCGGATTTTGGGCAAGCGGTGGCGCTCTTGCTGCATCACCGCATAAATGGGCACGCTGGGGTTGACAAAGTGGCCCGCCAGCACAGGCACCAGTCGCCCCTGCGCCACCAGTGGTTGCGCCAGCAAATCATTGAGCCGGGCAATGCCCACACCCAGTTCCACCAGCGTCAGCAAAACCGCAGAGTTGTCTGTGCGGGTGCTGCCTTTCACCACCATCTCGGCTGCGGGGCCAACGCTGGCCAGGGGCCAGCGATTCAGGGATGGGCTGGCGCTGTTGCCAATCAGGTGGTGGTGGCGCAAGTCGTCCGGGTGCTGCGGTGTGCCGTGTTTGTCCAGGTAGCTGGGCGCCGCGTACAACGCCCGGCGGTTACTGCCTATCTGGCGTGCCACCAGCGTGTCGCCATTGGGGGTGCCGGTGCGAATGGCAATGTCAATGCCATCGCGGGCCATGTCTGCCATGCGGTCGTCTGCGCACAGGTCAATGTGCAGCTTGGGGTAGCGCTCGTACAGGGCGGGCAAGCTGGGCGCGATGACAGTTTGCGCCAGCAGCGGGCTGACGCTGATGCGCACCCAGCCGCTGGGGCCGCTGAGCTTGCCCGTCAACTCGCTGTTGAGTTCTGCTGTCGTGTCCAGCAGGCGTCGGGCATAGGCCAGAAAGGTGTCGCCTTCGTCAGTCAGGCTCAGGCCGTGGGTGCTGCGGTGCAGCAAGCGCACTTTCGCACAGGCTTCCAGTCGCACCAAGGCGCGGGTGACTTGGCTCACCGGAACATCGCGCTCACGGGCGGCGGCCGACAGGGTGCCCAGCTCGGCAATGCGGGTGAACAGGGCGACGTCGTCGAGTTGAAGTTGCATGCCTGCATTTTGGATTGGTATTGCAATAAATGCAAAACCAATATGGATTTATTGACGTTTCGCTATATCGGACTATTCAATAAAGTCGAGTCCAGCTTACCCCACACCCCACTGAAAGGACTTCCCAATGAACGCCTACAGCCACGAAACAAACCTCCAACACGACCAGGCCCGCCTGGACGCGCAGGTGTTGCGCAGCCAGGCCTTGGCCGAGATGTGGGCCGGCATGAGTCAGCACCTTGCCCAGATCGGCCGTTTGACCACGCGGCTGACTCGCCCCGCCCGCCGAGGCAGCATGGCGCGCCCCTTCAGCCGGAGTTGATCATGCCTACCCTGCTGCTCAAAGTTGCCCCTCTGCAAAACCCGTCGGACTATCAGGCGCTGGCCAGCGTGCTCACCCAACTGAGCACGCAACATTTGGGGAAACACACCGAAGTCACAGCCGTGGTTATTGACGACTTGCCAATAGCGCGCTGGTACATCGATGGTCAAGTGCCAAGCGGGCCCACTGCCTGGCTGGAAATCAGCGTCACCGAGGGCACCAATACGGCGTCACAAAAGGCCAGCTTCATCAGCGCGGCGTATTCGGCTCTGCAAACTTTGCTGGGGCGTGGGCAAGCCCTGGCGCCGACCAGCTACGTGATCGTGCGGGAGTTGCCCGCCACCGACTGGGGCTATGGCGGGCAAACCCAGGCAGCGCGGCGCGACGCACGTCAAGCGTCACTCCCTGCTCTTGCCGCCGTTGTGTGAATCCGGTTTTCTACTGGCCTGCTTGCCTCCACCGCCAACATGCCTCTCAC
>JBBKVN010000034.1:0-3812 GCA_037968455.1 Rhodoferax sp. | reverse complement strand
CCTTCCCGCACAAACCAGCGCAGGTAGTCACCCGGCAAGTCGGCCATGATGCGGCCCTTGTACTTGCCAAACGGCATGGTGCGGGTGACCAGCAGTTGCAAGTCTTCGGGGTTCATGCTCAGCCGCCCGCACGTTTGACGGTGAAGCCTTGCGCTTTCAACGCTTCGATCACCCGGTCGCAGTGATCGCCCTGCACCTCAATGACCCCGTCTTTGACGGTGCCACCGGAGCCGCAGGCGGTTTTGAGTTGCTTGCCCAAAGTCATCAAGGCCAATGGGTCCAGTGCCAAACCGCGAACCAACGTCACACCCTTGCCGGCCCGGCCTTTGGTTTCGCGCGACACCCGCACAATGCCGTCGCCGGCCGGTTTGGCGGCCGCTGCACTGCAGCGGCAGTCGGCCGTGGCCTGTCGGCAGTTGGGGCACATGCGCCCGCTGTCGGTGGAGTAAACCAGGCCGCCCTGGCTGGATCTGGGTTTCATGAATCAACTCGTCCTTGCAACATCATTGGCATTATCCGAAGTTTGCCCGCCCCGCAACGCCAACGCCCACAAGGCCAATCCCACCAGCACCGTCACGGCGTGAGCAGCCGCCAGTTTGAACGCACTGTCAAACAAGAGGGGCGCCACCAGGCCGGAGATCATGGCAAACAAAAACATCTGAATGAAGCCCTGCATGGACGCCGCCAGGCCACTCATGCTGGGAAAACGACCCAGCGCCCGCACCGACAAGCCCGGCATGGCCAGCGCCAGGCCAAAGGTGTAAACAAATATCGGCATCACCGCGAAAGGCACGCGCGCCACCCAGACGGCGGTATAAATCAGGTTGGCAACCACGGCGACCACCATGATCCCAAACCCCACCGCAATCAGACGTCCGGGGGTGACCCGATGGGCCAATCGACCGCTCACACCCGACCCGATGACCATGCCACCGATCATGGGAACAAAGAGCCAGCCGAAGGCGGTTTCGGACTGATGCAGGATATTCATCACAAAGGCCGCCGCCGACCCGACGTAGAGGGCGACCCCGCCAAAGACAAAGGCCAGGCTCAACGAGAGCAGCACAAACTCGCGGTCGCGCACACAGCGCAGGTAGTTGCGGGCGATTGGCCCCCAGACAAAAGGAGAGCGTTTGGCAGGCGGCAGGGTTTCGGGCAAAAAACGCACACAGATCAACCACATCAACGCACTGAAGCCGCCCATGAACACGAAGGTGGAGCGCCAGCCCCAAGTGGTTTGCATCCAGCCGCCCAGAATCGGCGCCAGGGCCGGGGCCAGGCCAAACACCATCATCACCACGGCGGTGGCACGCTGGGCATCATGGCCCTTGAAGTGATCTTGCACCATGGCGCGGCCCACAATGCCACCAGCGCCCGAGGCCAGGCCCTGCAGGGCACGCAGCACCAGCAACACACCCAGACTGGGCGCCCAGGCCGCCGCGAAGGAAGTGACGGTGAACACAGCCATGGCCAGAACCAACACCCGGCGCCGGCCGAACGAGTCCGACAAGGTGCCAAAGAACAGCATCATCACCGCCATACACAGCAGATAGATGCTCAACGTTTGCTGCACGGCCACGGGCGATGCCGCAAAAGTATCGGCGATGGCCGGAAGCGAAGGCAAGTAAGTGTCAATGCCAATCGGCCCAACCATGGACAACATGGCCAGCACGATGATCAAAAGGGAGTCTTGCATTGATTTACCGAGTCACCTAAAAGTTAATGCTACAAAAATAATAGCTGCACCCGCAATATGGACGGGGGCTATGTGCCAAAATGGCACTCAAGTTTCAAACAGGAGTCATTTCATGTCACGTCAGACTGTGTGGGCCACCAAAGTGTGCGCCCTGATTCAGGGTGGCAACAGCGCTGCGGCCTTGGCGCAAATCAAAGTCGCGCCCACGGTCAAAGACCTCAAAGACCTTCGGACGCTGCTACAAGCGGCCAAGCTGCTTGCCAGACACCCCACCATTGACACCGCCACCCAAGACATGATCGACGCACTGGCCGCACCGCGCTTGCACCGTTCGCCCTAATCGAGCGCTGGCACATCGGGCGGTTTAGGGCAGTTGGTCCAAGGCGTGCATGTACTCCGGCTGCACCATCAGACTGTCCCAGTCCGGGGCGGCCACGCGAGGAAGCAGGGCCAAACGGCGTTCCTCGCTCACCTCCTGCGGTACCCAATCCCCTTTGAGCTGGGCCTCGGTCAAACCGTCAATCAGGGCATCCACCGCATGGCCACCGTCCAGCGACTGGTTGCACAAAAGCACCATGTCGCAGCCCGCCCGCAAAGCGGCCACTGCCGCCTCGGTGAAGCTCACCTCTTTGCTGTCCAACAAACGGGCACCGGCCATCGACAAGTCATCACTAAAAATCGCGCCGTTGAAACCCAGTTGCGTGCGAAGAATGTCATTCAACCATTTGGACGAAAAGCCGGCCGGGCGCGCATCGACCTTAGGGTAAATCACATGAGCCGGCATGACGCTGCACAGGGTGGTGCTGAGCCAGTCATAAGGCGCTGAGTCGTCGGCCAATATGGCTTTCAGGCTGCGCTTGTCCACCGGAATGGCAACGTGTGAGTCGGCCTTGACATAGCCATGGCCGGGAAAGTGTTTGCCGCAGTTGGCCATGCCACTTTGCATTAGGCCGTGCATCAGGCTCTTGGCCAGCAGACTCACCACACGCGGGTCGCGGGCAAAGGCCCGGTCACCAATGACACTGCTCTCGCCAAAATCCAGGTCCAGCACCGGGGTGAAGCTGAAGTCCACGCCGCAGGCCCGCAACTCGGCGCCCAGCACAAAGCCACAGGCGGTGGCTGCATTGGTGGCCTGCATGGCGCCAGCGCCCTCGCCCCGTTTGCCGTCGTTCATCCACAACTCGCCAAGCGCCCGCATGGCGGGAATGTGGGTGAAGCCGTCGGTTCGGAAGCGCTGCACCCGCCCGCCCTCATGGTCCACACAAATCAGCAGGTCGCGTCGCACCTTTTTGATGGCACGACACAGTTTCGTCAATTGCTCGCGGTCTTGCCAATTGCGCCCGAACAGGGTGACCCCGCCCACCAGCGGGTGCTTCAAACGCCGACGGTCCACGGCGGTAAGCGACAGACCTTCGACATCAATAATCAGGGGGGCGTGAGGAGTCATGGTGATAGGGGTTGTGTCAGGTTGAAAAGGCGGTGGTTGTCAAGTTGCTACATTTAACATAGCGGATTGCGCTCACCAATAAAGGGCTAGATCGTCTTTTGATCATTTATTTCAACCACGCAAAAACTGGCGGCGTAGTCGGTCTCATCGGTCACGGTGACCAAGGCAGTCAGGTTGCGGGACTCAAACCAGTCTTTCAAGCCCCCGTGGAGCACGATGGTGGGCTTGCCACTGGGCAGCTTGCCGATTTCACACAGGCGCCAGGTCATGGGCATGGTCATGCCCAGTCCAATGGCCTTGCTAAAGGCTTCCTTGGCACTGAAGCGCGTGGCAAGGTAACGAATACCCCGCTCTGGCCACCGCGCACTGCGCTCTTTCCAAGTGGCGAATTCGGCCTCGCTCAGAATCTTGTGCGCAAACCGGTCCCCATGACGCTCATAACTGGCCCGAATGCGCCGCACATCACAAATGTCAGTACCGATGCCGTAAATCAATTTAGGCCTCCGTGGCGATGCCAAGACACGCCAAATAGGCCAGCACGGTGTCCCGATAGCCCATCTCCAGAGCGTCAGCAATCAAGGCGTGGCCAATGGACACCTCGCTCACGCCAGGCACGCGCTGCACAAAGGCGGTCAAATTGTCGCGATTCAAATCATGGCCGGCGTTGAC
>JBBKVN010000033.1:0-4679 GCA_037968455.1 Rhodoferax sp. | reverse complement strand
TTGTTGCGGTTGTTCTTGAAGGTCAACCACTCCGCCTCATTCGAGTGGGCCAATACCAATCCGTCAAAAGGAATGGCGCCAAAGCCTTCTGTACCTTTGTAATTGCCCTCCTGGGTGGCCGTCAACAAGGGGTGCAGCACCTTGATGGGGGCCTTGAACATTTCCACAAACTCAAGCACGCCCCGGTTGGCCAGACACAGGCCGCCGGAGTACGAGTAAGCGTCCGGGTCGCTCTGTGAGTAGGTTTCGAGCTTGCGAATGTCGATTTTTCCCACCAACGAGGAGATGTCCTGGTTGTTTTCGTCACCCGGTTCGGTCTTGGACACCGCTACCTGCGCCAGCACCGACGGATGGAATTTGACTACCCGAAAACGACTGATGTCACCACCGTACTCATTCAGCCGTTTCAGGGCCCAAGGGCTCATGATGGTGCCCAGATAGCGCCTTGGGATGCCAAAGTCGTCTTCCAGAAGTTGAGCATCCTCGGTGACGTTGAACAAACCCAATGGCGACTCGTGCACCGGTGAGCCCTTGATGGCGTAAATGGGCGTCACCTCAATCAGGGACTTCAACCGCTCGGCCAGCGAAGACTTGCCGCCGCCCACGGGCCCGAGCAGGTAGAGAATTTGTTTCTTTTCTTCCAACCCCTGCGCTGCATGGCGAAAGTAGGCAACGATTTGCTCGATCACATCCTCCATGCCGTAGAGGTCGCGAAAGGCGGGGTAACGCCTGAGCATCTTGTTGGCAAAAATACGTGAAAGGCGGGGTTCGGTGCGGGTGTCCACCAGTTCGGGCTCGCCGATGGCGGCCAGCATGCGCTCGGCAACGCTGGCGTAGGCCTGTGGATCGCGCTTGCAGAGTTCCAGGTAGTCCTGGATCGACATTTCCTCTTCCTGGGCGGCGACAAACCGTTCTTGGAATCGAGTGAAAACGCTCATGTGACTCTCTCCTTTGATGGTTGCGGCTCACCGGGGTGAAGCGCTTTTTCTCAAATGATGCGTTTTCATAATAAACACTTCACACCGATCGTGCACAAAAACTTCGCACAAAGAAAAGCCCCATTGAAGGGGCTTTTCTTTGTCTTGCTGCTCACTGGCGGTCTGCCAGGCGGGCTGGGTAGCCGCTTAGACGGCAGCCAGCGCCTGCTCCAGGTCTTCCAGCAAATCGTCAATGTGCTCAATGCCCACGGACAAACGCACCATGTCAGGCTTGACACCGGCCTTGGCCAGTTCGGCCGGGTTGAGTTGGCGGTGTGTGGTGGAAGCAGGGTGGCAGGCCAGGGACTTGGCGTCGCCAATGTTCACCAGGCGGGTGAACAGTTTGAGCGCGTCCTGGAATCGGGCGCCGGCCTCCAGACTGTCGCTGGCTTTCAGACCGAAGCTGATGATGCCGGAGGCGCGGCCCCCCATGTATTTCTTCACCAATCCATGGTCCGCATGATCAGCCAGACCGGCGTAATTGACCCAGCCCACTTTGGCGTGTGACTTCAGGTGCGTGGCCACTTTGAGTGCGTTCTCGCAGATGCGGTCCATCCGCAAAGGCAGGGTTTCAATACCCTGCAGAATTTGGAACGCAGCCATGGGGCTCAGTGCCGCACCCATATTGCGCAAAGGCACCACGCGGGCGCGTCCAATGTACGCCGCCTCGCCCAGCGCCTCGGTGTAGACCACGCCGTGGTAGCTCACGTCAGGCTCATTCAGGCGCTTGAAGCGCGCCTTGTGCATCGCCCAGGGGAACTTGCCGGAATCCACAATGATGCCGCCAATGGTGGTGCCATGGCCGCCCATGTACTTGGTCAGCGAGTGCACCACGATGTCGGCGCCATGCTCAAACGGGCGGCACAGGTAAGGGCTGGACACGGTGTTGTCCACAATCAATGGCACACCAGCGCCATGCGCCACGATGGCCAGCGCCTCGATATCCGTGATGTTGCCCAGCGGGTTGCCCACCGATTCGCAGTAGATCGCCTTGGTGCGCTCATCAATCAACTTGGCAAACGAGGCCGGGTCATTGGCATCGGCAAAGCGCACTTCGATGCCCTGCTGCGGGAAAGTGTGCGCAAACAGGTTGTACGTGCCGCCGTAAAGGTGGGATGTGGAGATGATGTTGTCGCCCGTCTCGGCAATGGTTTGGATCGCCGCCGTAATGGCCGCCATGCCGGACGCCATTGCCAGCGCGCCAATGCCGCCTTCCATGGCCGCCACGCGGGCTTCAAGCACCGCGTTGGTCGGGTTCATGATGCGGCTGTAAATATTGCCAGCCACCTTCAGGTCAAACAGATCAGCGCCGTGCTGCGTGTTGTCAAACGCGTAAGCCACGGTTTGGTAAATCGGCACCGCAACGGCTTTGGTGGTGGGATCCGGCGTATAACCACCGTGAACGGCAATGGTTTCAATCTTCATGGTCTCTCCTGTTGTTAACTTGTTGTTGGGCGAACGATCTTAGGCGAAAACTTCCAGCAGACGGTCCAGTCCGCCGGTGTTGATGGCCACCATGGCTTGTTCTCGCACCTTGGGTTTGGCGTGGTATGCCACGGACAGGCCGGCTTCGCCCATCATGGGCAGGTCATTGGCGCCGTCGCCCATGGCAATGGCCTGACTGGGCTGAATGCCCAACTGGGCGCAGGTCTCCAGCAACGTCTTGCGCTTTTGGGCACCGTCGCAAATATCGCCCCAGGCCTGGTCCAGCAAGCGGCCGGTGAGCACGCCGCCTTCAATTTCCAGCAGGTTGGACAGCGCGTAGTCAATGCCCAGGCGCTCTTGAACCCGGTTGGCAAAGAAAGTGAAGCCGCCTGAGACCAGCAGCACCTTCATGCCTGCGGCTTTGCAGGCCGCCACCAACTCGGCCGCGCCGGGGTTCAGTTGCAGACGCTCTGAATAGACCTGTTCCATGCTGTCCAGCGTCACGCCTTTGAGCAGCGCCACACGTTGGCGCAGGCTCTCCTTGAAGTCGGCAATCTCGCCGCGCATGGTTGCTTCGGTGATGGCGGCCACTTGCGCCTTGCGGCCCACGGCATCGGCAATCTCGTCCACGCACTCAATATTAATCAGCGTGGAGTCCATGTCAAACGCGATGAGCTTGAAGTCACTCAAGCGCAGCGGTGGTGCAAAGCCCTGAATGACAAGGCCGGGGGAGAGTTCAGTGGTTGACATGGTGTTCAATGACTATGATTTTGATAGCTGCTTGCGCAGGTAATACGGGGGGTAGAGGCCTATTTCTTATAGATTGTCAGAATGTGACTAACGCCGAGTCACGCCTCCACGGTCCAAGTCTCGCCAGATCGTCAACGTCCCGCTCCCACAACAGGCGGTTGGCCTCGCGGTGGATCAGCGCCTGGATGCCGTGCAGTTCAAAGGCTTTGGGAATGCGCACCGCTTGGGCACCAGTATTTTCAACGCGTTTTAGGGCTTTTTCGCACGTGTATTCAGCGCAAGCAGCTTCTTTTTTTATAGCAGTTTGACGGTGGGATGAAAGAGCTGGGGTGGGCATAAAAACGCGCCTTGGGCAGTGCGGCAGGACTTTAGCATAGGGTTTTGCGCAGGCCTGGCGAGTTGGGCTGGCCAAGGTCTGCCGGCGCTTGAATTACAGTCACGCCATGACTTCTACCGATGACCTTTTTGCCGACCAAGGCCCTGAATTTGCCCCTCTGCCTGACCGACTGGAGGTGGTGGCGGGCAAGGTGGTGGCCACCATGAACAAGCCGAGCGCGGCGCAAAAACGCTTTAACACCCTGATGGGGCGCATCGATGAAGCGCAAAGCTTGGCCGGTGCACTGCGCCACGCCATCGACACGCACGGGCCGGTGCACAAGCAGGCCATGGACGACCTCAGTGGCGAAAACCTGCGGCTGCTCAAACGCATGCTTGTGTTGCTGGATCAGCGCATTCAGGCCCCCAGCAAACCGCAGGGGCTCACGCCCAAACAAAAGCAGCAGGCCGTGCATTTGGTGCTTGGTTTTTGCGAGCAGTTGGATGTCCTGCAAGATGCCGAGGTTGCGGCGTTGGTGACACGTTATGGGCAAGCCGACGACGAAGGCATGGATATGCGGGAGCAGGCCAAGGCGTTGGCCGAATCGTATCTGGGCGCCGACTTTGTGCAGGGGCGCGAGTTCAACTCGCCAGAGGAGGTGATTCGTGCCGCCTTGGAGTTTGAGCAGAAAAAGCGCGAAGCAGCGGCTGAAAAACGCGAAGCCAAGCGCCTCGAGCGCAAAGCCAAAAATGGCCCGAAGGCGGGCGAACTGGCCGCCGAGCAAAAGCAGTTGGAGGCAACCAATGCTTTGCGCACTGTGTATCGCCAGCTGGCCAGTGCTTTGCATCCCGACCGCGAGCCTGACGAGCCGTCGCGTCGGCGCAAAACTGCCCTGATGAGCGAGGTGAATGCCGCCTATGAGCGAAAGGACTTGAGCACGCTGCTGCGCATTCAATTGCAGGCGCAAGAGGTTGATGCCAGCAAGGCTGGCGCGCTGTCGGACGCCAAGTTGAAAGCGATGTGCGATTTGTTGACGGAGCAGCTCAAGGCGCTGGAAATCGACAACATCCAACTTCGCGCAAGCATGGAGTTTGAGTTTGGCTACCCCAGTTTCGTGCGGTTTAAAGAGGCTGAGTTGCTGGCAACCATGCTAGAGGAGCGCGACGACCTACAAGGCGACTTGGCCCAGATGCGCGCAGATCTGGCGCTTG
>JBBKVN010000032.1:0-4467 GCA_037968455.1 Rhodoferax sp. | reverse complement strand
CCTTTGGTTGCTGACGACGAGAGTCACAGCATGTAGCTCTACGCCCTCGGGCGCAACCTACGATGTCGGAGACTGGCCGCCTATTGCTGATTCACTTCAGTGGCGACCATGATGTCTAGAGAAGCCTCGATGTCCGCTCGGCTCGCATCACGAACCGCCCCCAAGTGAACGGCCACCCGCAATACGTCCTCACTCGGTGGTGCCGCAGCAACAGACCCACACGCCGCGCTGAAGAAAGCGCCCCAAGCGATCGATATCAGCCGCCCCGTCATGCTCATGGTTTCACCTTTCGGGCAGAGCCGGGCAACTTGAGCAAGCGGCGTTTATCCAACAAGGCTTTGTACGGCGCAATCTCGCTGACGCTCGCTCGGTCCATAACATTACCCTGGTACAACTGCAACACTTGGCGACCCCGGGGCGTCTCACCTACTGTCAACATGATCTTGATCAAAACCTCCCTGAAGGTGTCATCTACGTGGGCGCCAAACAGCCCAATGAAAGGAGAGCGAGTTTTGAAGGTGTAGGCGTCAAGCACTTGCAGACGCTGTCCAATTTGCGGATTCAACTCCAGAGCAGCCTCGTAGCCGCTGCGATACACAAGCGCCACGTCTGCCTGTCCAAAAAAAGTCGATGTGTGAGCTTGCTGGATCGCGGCTCAAAGGTAATGACGCCCCGTTGGTATGGGCCAGTGGGGCCCAAGGCCTCCGGTAGCAAGGTACACCTTGCTGAGCTCATCACTTAACTCGCACCTTGGTAAGACTTATTTGCGTTTTCTCAAGCGGCCACTGATTTCTAACACACATTGTTACGTCCATTCCCCTGATAAGCGTGGATTGGCGCCAAACAAACAGTGCCTTCGCGGCCTTCCTATACTGCGCTGTGATCGCCCTTCTCAAAACCTTTTCCTGGCAAGAACTGCGCCACCACCCCTGGCGCAATGCGGCAGCGGTGGTGGCGGTCATGCTGGGTGTGGCGCTGGCCTTTTCGGTGCACTTGATCAACGCGTCTGCGCTGGATGAGTTCTCTCAGGCAGTGCGCTCGGTCAACGGCCAACCTGACCTGGAGCTGCGCAGTGCGCAAGGCCAGTTCGACGAGGCCTTGTACGCCCGCGTCGCCGGGCACCCCGACGTGCTAACGGCCTCCCCGGTGCTGGAACTCAGCACCCAAGCGTTGGATGACAAAGGTGCGGCCATGACGCTCAGGGTTTTGGGCGTTGACGCCCTGCTTGTGGCCCGAGTGGCGCCCGCTTTGATGCCGCAACCCGACATTGGCGGTGACCGGCTTTCCCTTTTCGCGCCGGATGCCTTGTTTCTGAACCCTGCGGCACGCCAGCGTTTGGGGGCACGGCCTCAACTGCAAGTCGCGCTGACGCTGAAACCCGCACGGGTTGCGGGTCAAGTGAAGGCAAGCGGTGCCCCGTTGGCGGTAATGGATCTGGGCGCCGCACAAGATTTTTTCAATCAGGTCGGGCAACTGAGCCGACTCGACCTTCGCCTGCGCCCAGGCGTGGACCTGGCTGCATTCACGCAAGCCCTGCAGGCCGCGCCTGATTGGCCCAGCGACCTATCGGCCATTGAACCCGACGACCGCACCACGCAAATCAATGCCCTTTCACGGGCCTATCGGGTCAACCTGACGGTATTGGCCCTGATTGCCCTGTTCACCGGGGCGTTTTTGGTGTTCTCGGTGCTGGCCCTGAGCGTGAGTAAACGGGCGCAACAACTGGCATTGCTCGGCGTGCTGGGCTTGAGCGCCCGCCAACGACTGGCGCTGGTGCTTTGGGAATCGCTGGCCCTGGGCGTGGTGGGCAGCGGCTTGGGTCTGGCCCTGGGCACCGCGCTGGCGGCGCTGGCGCTGCGAGTGCTGGGCGGCGACCTCGGCGGTGGGTATTTCTCCGGGGTGGCCCCGACCCTTCAATTGAGCCCGTGGGCAGGGGCGCTTTACGGGGCGCTTGGCGTCATCGCCGCACTGGTGGGCGCATGGTGGCCGGCACGTCAGGCCCAGCAACTGCCCTTGGCCGCGACCTTGAAGGGACTGGGCAGTGGCGTGGTGGATCAACGGGGTCACTGGATCAGTCTGTTTTTGATAGCAGCCGGTGCTTTACTGGCGGGCGCTCCACCCGTATTTGACATTCCACTGGCAGCCTATCTCTCCGTGGGGTGTCTGCTGCTGGGCGGCATTGGCGTCTTGCCCTGGCTAATCGCCCTGCTGCTGGACCGACTGGCCCCGATGCTGGCGCGCCAGACCTTGCCGCTCTTGGCCGTGGAGCGCGCCCGGCGCCAGCGCGAAACAGCGGCCGTGGCCGTGAGTGGTGTGGTGGCCTCACTCAGCTTGGCGGTCGCACTGACCGTGATGGTGGCCAGCTTCCGCGACTCGGTCACGCAGTGGCTGGACCGCGTGCTTCCGGCAGATCTCTATGTGCGCAGCGCTAGCAGCTCGAGCGCGGCCGACACCGTGTACTTCACACCCGAATTGGTGCAAAGCCTGACGCAGTTGGACGGCGTCGACCGCCTGGAGGCGCAACGCCAGCTGTCGCTGCGTCTGCAAGCCAGCAAAGCGCCCATCACACTCATCGCCCGCCCCCTCAAAGACCCGGCCCGGCGCCTGCCACTGGTCAGCGGTCCACTCACAGCCCCGCCAGGACAACTCCCCATTTATGTGAGCGAGGCCATGGTCGATCTTTATGACGCCCGCGCTGGCACGACATTTGCACCACTTTCTGCATCATTTCCGGCCCTAGCGCAGGCAGGACAAGCGCAAGCCACTCCGTTTTTTATAGCAGGCGTCTGGCGAGACTACGCCCGACAGTCCGGCACTATCGCCATGGACAAAGACGACTTCGAGCGCCTGACCGGCGACCGGCGCGCCAACGACATTGCCTTTTGGCTGGTAGACCCCAAAGATGCGACTCGGGTGGAAGACGCCGTACGCGCTCAAGTTGACAGCCAGGGGCCCGGCACCGGGCAGCTGCTCGACTTTGGGTCCGCCGCCCAAATCAGGGCTTCCTCGCTTCGTATCTTTGACCGCAGCTTTGCCATCACCTACTGGTTGCAGGCGGTGGCCATTGGCATTGGCTTGTTTGGCATCGCCGCCAGTTTCAGCGCCCAGGTTTTTTCACGCCGCAAGGAATTTGGCTTGCTGGTCCATCTGGGTCTGACGCGCCGGCAGATTTTGTCGGTAGTGGCCATGGAGGGCACGGCCTGGACGGCGCTGGGCGCCTTGGCTGGCTTGTTGCTGGGTTTGGCGGTGTCCGTCATATTGGTCAAGGTGGTGAACCCCCAAAGCTTTCACTGGACCATGGATCTCATGGTGCCGTGGGCCCGTTTGTTGCTTCTTTGTCTGGCCGTGACACTGGCAGGCACGCTAACGGCGTGGTGGGCGGCACGGGCTGCGGCCGGGAAATCAGCCATTCTTGCGGTCAAAGAAGACTGGTAGGGCCCTCTAGTCCGGGGAAACCACAGGACGCGCACCAGTTATCCCCCCGTAGAATTCACTCCTTGTCGTTAAACCCCTTCGGGCCGCTGGCCCGACTTGAAAAGGAATTCCCCATGAAGAAACTCCTGCTGGCCCTGGCCATCGGTTCTCTGAGCCTGACTTCTTTTGCCCAAGGCAAAGACCTCAAGGTTGCCATCGACCCCACCTACGAACCCTTCACCTTCAAAACCGCAGACGGTCAGCCCGCCGGCTTTGACGTGGACATCGCCAACGCCCTGTGCGCCGAGCTCAAACGCAAGTGCGTGTTTGTTGAACAGGTCTGGGACAGCATGATCCCGGGCCTGATGGCGCGCAAGTACGACGTCATCATCAGCTCCATGTCCATTACTGCAGACCGTTTGAAACAAGTCGACTTCTCTGACAAGTACTACAACACGCCCAGCCGTGTGGTCGTGAAGAAAGACGTGCCCTTCTCAGGCCCGGCCTCTATTAAGGGCAAAAACATTGGCGTGCTCAAAGGCAGCACCCAAGAGAAATACGCCATGGGCGAACTCAAGTCAGCGGGTGTGAACGTGGTGGCCTATGAAGCGCAAGACCAGGTCTACCTGGACATCCGATCCGGCCGTCTGGACGGCACCGTGGCCGACATTCTGGAAGTGGGTGGTGGTTTTCTGAGCAAGCCTGAAGGCCAGGACTACACCTTGGTGGGCCCTGAGTTGTTCACACCTAAATACTTTGGCACCGGTGTCGGTGTGGCCATTCGCAAAGGCCAGGGCACTTTGAAGAACGAGATCAGTGCGGCCATCAAGGCCATCCGCGGCAACGGCGTGTACAAGAAGATCAACGACAAATACTTCAAATTTGACGTTTACGGCAGCTAAAACGCAAAGTCCGCCCACCCATGAATGACTACTACATAGCCATCCTGCACGGCTCCGTGCTCACGGTGGGCGTTTCTTTGTGTGCCTTGTTGGTGTCCATTGTCTTGGGCCTGGCAGGGGCCGCCGCCAAACTCTCGGGGCGGCCTGTGCT
>JBBKVN010000031.1:0-3062 GCA_037968455.1 Rhodoferax sp. | reverse complement strand
GGCAAAAACATTCACACCACCCGCGACTGGATCTTGCGTAATTCGCCCGTGCCCATTGGCACCGTGCCGATTTACCAGGCTCTGGAAAAAGTGGGTGGCGTGGCCGAAGACCTCACCTGGGAAATCTTCCGCGACACGCTCATTGAGCAAGCCGAGCAGGGGGTGGACTACTTCACCGTGCACGCAGGTGTGCGACTGGCCTTTATTCACCTCACAGCGCAACGCATGACCGGTATCGTGTCACGCGGGGGCTCCATCATGGCCAAGTGGTGTATTGCCCACCACAAAGAGAATTTCATCTACACCCACTTTGATGAAATGACTGAAATCTTGAAGGCCTATGACGTGAGCTACTCGCTGGGCGACGGACTGCGGCCCGGTTCTGGCGCGGACGCCAATGACGAGGCCCAGTTTGCGGAACTGCGCACCCTGGGTGAGTTGACCCAGCAAGCCTGGAAGCAAGACGTTCAGGTGATGATCGAAGGCCCAGGCCATGTGCCCCTGCACATGGTGCAGGCCAATATGACGGAGCAGCTCAAGCACTGCCACGAAGCGCCGTTCTACACCTTGGGCCCACTGACGACCGACATCGCGCCCGGCTATGACCACATCACCAGCGGAATTGGCGCGGCCATGATTGGCTGGTTTGGCACTGCCATGCTGTGCTACGTGACGCCCAAGGAGCACCTGGGCTTGCCTGACCGTGACGACGTGAAGGTCGGCATCATCACTTACAAAATTGCCGCCCACGTGGCCGACGTGGCCAAGGGCCACCCCGGCGTGCGCGCCCGCGATGACGCCTTGTCCAAAGCCCGCTTTGAGTTCCGCTGGATGGACCAGTTCAACCTGTCGCTGGACCCCGACACGGCGCGTGACTTCCACGACGAAACGCTGCCCAAAGACTCGTCCAAGGTGGCGCATTTCTGCTCCATGTGCGGGCCCAAGTTTTGCTCCATGAAGATCTCGCAAGAGGTGCGGGAGTACGCCAAGATCAAAGGCGTGACGGATGAGCAGGCCCTGGCCGAAGGCATGGACGCCAAATCCGAAGAGTTCAAGCGTGGCGGCGGCGAGATCTACATCCCGATTGCCAAAGCCTGATGCTTCAGGGCAGTGGTCTGAAGGCGAAAGGGCGGGACCGGGGGACTGCTCTGTCTGCCCCGTCGTTTCGCCTGACCTGACGTTTGGGGCCGAAGCTATTGCTTACGCGGCGCTCGACCCCACAAGGCTTTAAGGCCAAGTCCTGGTCGTAGCGCATGCGCCGGGCTGGGTCAGACAAGACCGCATAGGCCGCATTGATCTGAGTCTGGCGCTCGGTGGCCGCCGCGTCATCGGCCTGCTTGTCCGGGTGGTGGTTTTGCGTCAGGCAACGAAACGCCGCACGAATCACTTGCGGACAGGCCAAAGGGCTGACCTCCAGTACGTCGTAATAGGTGGCATGGCGCGACATGGATGAATCATGACCTCAGAGGTTTGAACGGAGTTTGTGGATTGTCAAAGCAAGGCGTTGCCTGTCACACCACTGGTGCCAGGGTTCGACCCTTTGCGACCGGGTTTTATAGAAGATCAGATGATCCCCCTTGGCTTGCCAGTGCGGGGATTTTTCATGGTCGCAGCTCGGTGCTTTGGGCTCGTTGATGCGATTCAGGGAAAACCCCTGCACTTGTTTTTCAGTTTAACGTATACATTAACTCATGCATTGAATTGAATGTTCAGTGCGCAATTGAAAAGGTGTAGCCGTGTTGATTGATGAGAATTCAAGTTTTCCTGCCGTAAATATATTGCCCATCTCTGTGGATGACGTGCAGTGGGTGGGGGCTGGTCTGGTCCGGCCTGAATGTGTATTGGCGACCGTATCGGGCGACCTCTTCACCGCTGACTGGCGCGGGGGAGTGGCCCATATCCGGCCAGACGGGTCGCAGGATTTGTTTGTTGGTCAGCCGGTGGATGGTGAGGCGCTCAAGCCCAATGGCATTGCCTTGTTGCGGGACGGCTCATTTTTGTTGGCGCATTTGGGGGCGGAGCGCGGCGGTGTTTTTCAGCTTCAGCGCGACGGCCAAACCCGGCCGTTCTTGCAAACCGTGGACGGGCAAGACTTGCCGCCCAGCAACTTTGTCGTTGAAGACACGCAGGGCCGCATCTGGATTACGGTGAGCACGCGAATGACGCCACGGGCCTTGGGATACCGCCGCTCGTGCAATGACGGCTTTGTTGTGATGGTGGACAGCAAAGGCGCACGCATCGTTGCCGACGGCCTGGGCTACACCAATGAATGCCAGGTCGACCCCAGCGGGCAATGGTTGTACGTGAACGAGACCTTTTCTCGCCGCTTGTCCCGCTTCCCGATTGCCTCAGATGGCAGCCTCGGCGCCAAGCAAGTGGTGACAGATTTTGGCGTCGGCGTCTATCCCGACGGTCTCGCTTTTGACGCCGAGGGATTTGCGTGGGTGGTCAGCATCGTCAGCAACAGTGTGATTCGCGTGGCGCCAGACGGCACGCAGCAGCTGTTCTTGCAAGACGTGGAGCCCGCGCATCTCGCCTGGGTGGAGGCCGCGTTTGAGGCCAGCGAGATGGGTCGCCCTCACCTGGACGGTGTGAAAAGCCGCGTACTGAGAAACACCTCCAGCTTGGCCTTTGCCGGCGCCGATCTGCGCACCGGCTATCTGGGTTGCCTGCTGGGCGACGCCGTCGCAAAAATTCAAATGCCCGTGGCCGGGCACCCTCCGGTTCACTGGCATTACCCCGCATCGATTTAACAAAAAGCAGCATATGAACGCCAAAGAAAACACATCTACCGAAGTGGGCAGCTTGGTCGACGAGGCTTACCAGGGCATTCGGCGCCGCATTCTGGACAACCTCTGGGCGCCCGGCTTTCAAGCCATGGAGCAAGAGGTGGCGTCAGAGTTGGGCATGAGCCGCACGCCGGTGAGAGAGGCGCTGATTCGTTTGGGCAAAGAAGGGTTGGTTGAAGTCATACCGCGCCGTGGCATGCGGGTGTTGCCGGTGTCTCCCAACGACATGCGTGAGATCTACGAAATTTTGACGGCCCTGGAAAGCATGGCCGC
>JBBKVN010000030.1:0-3287 GCA_037968455.1 Rhodoferax sp. | reverse complement strand
ATGGCAGCCCCGCCATCAAGTCAGCTTTGGCGGCGTCGGCGATGCGTGAGCATTTGAACCACTACCTGATCCTGCAGCTCGGCGCCTACGCGGCGCAACACCCCTGACCGCTACCAAATCAATAGCTGCTCCCGCAGACAGACAGGGCGCTAAAGGCTAATTTTCCTTATAAAAATATTCAAGCCAACACCACAGCGAGTTTGGTCCGACTGACCACCTTGCGAAGGACGAAACTGGAGTGAACACCCGTTACCCCTTCGATGCGGGTCAACTTGTTAAGCAGCAAGAACTGGTAATGGTCCATGTCACGCACGGCCACCTTGAGTTGGTAGTCGGCGTCTTGGCCGGTGATCAACAGGCACTCCAGCACCTCGGGCAGTACCGTCACCTCGGACTCAAAGTTGGCAAAGCGCTCCGGTGTGTGTTTGTCCATCGAGATATGAATCAGCGCCATCAGCGAGAGACCCAACTTTTTGGCATCCAGCATCGCCCGGTAGCCCTCGATCAGGCCTGACTCTTCCAACGCGCGCACCCGTCGCAGACAGGGCGACGGCGACAACCCAATGCGGTCGGCCAGATCCTGGTTGTTGATGCGGCCGTCTTCTTGCAGCACCTCAAGAATGTGCTGATCGTAGCGATCAAGCTTCATAAATTGCCCCCGTAAACTAATGAATAACGGTTAATTCCAACAACCTTCAATTTATTGGAATAAACCATCATTAAATCAGAATAACGAAGCAACTGCGCAATCTTCTGCGGCGCTCCTCGGCCTAAACTAGGTTCACCTGTTACCCACAGAGACCAGCAACAATGGGCCACCCTCCTGAGTTGCGCAAACTGACCCCACAAGGGTTGGAACTGCAGACAAACCAGACACCCTGGCGACATACTCGCCCAGGGTCAAAGGCCTCTTCTTCTACTCCCCCACTTCTTGAGCTTGCGGTCTATGATGCTTGATTTCAGGCACGGACCATGGCGCCAGACCTTCCCCACGAATCCCGATTGAACCAGAGCCTGCGTGCATTGCTGGCTCGACAGCGCGTGGCAGCGCTGGGTTCACTGGATGACGACGGCGCGCCCTTTGTGTCGATGGTGCCCTTTGCAGTCGACCCCGTCAGCGCCAGATTGGTCATTCATGTGAGTGCACTGGCGCCACATACTCACCATGTGCTGGCCAGGCCCCAAGTGTCTTTGCTGGTGATGCAGCCAGAAATCGAAGATACGCCGGTGCTGGCGCTCCCGCGCGTGACCTTGAACGGCCAAGCCCATGCCATCGGTTTGGAAAGTGGGCTCAGGTCCGACGCACAGCAAGCCTATCTGGCGCGTTTCCCGGAAGCCGAACCCATGACTCACTTCAGTGACTTCATGTTCATCGGCATCACCGTGGCCACAGCCCGTCAGGTGGCCGGATTCGGCGCCGCTCGCTCGCTGGATGCAGATGAGGTGGCCGCCGTTTTGAAACCCCTTCGCTAGCGGCGTCGGGGCAGCCGCCGACCATCAAGAATCACGCGCCCTCGACGAAGGCCACCATCATGCGGGCCACCTGAACACCGTCATGTCCGTCCGCCAGGCTCTCGATGCCGTGCTGGTAAATGGCTTCGCCAAGCGTCTCGCGGCGCTTGTTCAGAATGAAGTCACTGTAGGCCTCGACAAACTCCGGATGGGCCTGCACACAAAACACATGATCGTCCACCGCGTAGGCAGCCACGGGGCAGAAATCGCTGCTGGCCAACAGGCGGGCACCAGCGGGTAGTTCCAGCACCTGGTCCTGGTGGCTGGCCAACAGAGACAACTCTTGGCGCCCCTTTGCCTGGGGAAATTCTGGGGCATGCCACTGGTAAGTCATACGGCCCGAGCCCCAACCCTGAGGCGCACGCCCCACTTTGGCCCCCATACACACACCCACTAACTGGTGCCCAAAACAGACACCCACCAGCTTTTGCTTGGCGGCCAGAATGCCATCCACGCGATGGCGCAACTCCACCACCCAAGGCTCTTGTGAAAAAGAATCGGCCTTGCTGCCAGTCAACATCACGGCGTCGTAGTCTGCAAACGAGTCCGGGTACTGCCCTTGTGTGGTGTTAAAAATATCAATCGACCAATCCGCGCCGGCTTCACGCAACAGGCGCTCGAACATGGCGCCATAACTGACATAGGTGGGTGCGACCACGGGGTCCAGCACATCGTTATCCAGAACGCAAACTTTCATGGCATCTCAATTGGGAAAAAGACCGCGATTATCTTCAAGCTTTGGATTTCTTGCCCAAACGTGACTCTGTGCCCTTCACCAGACGACCGATGTTCTCGATATGTCGGTAGATCAACAAAATAGACATGACTGAAATGGCGACCATGACCCCGTTGTTGGCATACCAGGCAATGCCACCACCAAACAGGTAGTAGGCCGGCGCAAACAACGCCGCTGTGAGTGAGGCCAGCGACGAATAGCGAAAGAAAACCGCCATGATCAACCAGGTGGCCGCCGTGGCCAAGCCAAGCACCCAGCTGATGCCCAGCAACACACCCAGCGCTGTGGCCACGCCTTTGCCGCCCTCAAACTTGAAAAACACCGGGTACAGGTGCCCCACAAAAGCCGCCAGTCCGACCAGGCCCATGGTGCCTTCAACCATGCCGTAGGGCTGGCCAAACCACTTCACCAGCATCACCGCCAACCAGCCCTTGGCAGCGTCCAGCAGCAGCGTGGCTACCGCCGCCCCTTTGCTGCCCGAACGCAATACATTGGTGGCCCCCGGATTCTTGCTGCCAAAGGTGCGCGGGTCGTTCAACCCCATCACGCGGCTAACAATGACCGCAAAAGAGAGCGAACCGATCAAGTAGCCAGCAATGGCAGCCAGAACGGGAAAAATGGTGTGAAGTGACTGCAAAAAAAATCTCCTGCTGCTGCGCCCGGCAACCGGGGCATGAAGCCCGTATTTTGCCAGCGCCAAAGTGCCTGGCGGCCAATCTTTAGTCCACTAGAGCGCACTGCACCGGTTTGGCACCCAACAGGGCCACGCACACCTGAGGGTCCAAACCAACAAGGAAGCCCCGGCGCCCGCCATTAATCAGAATGGAGGGCAACGCCAAGATGGAAGCCTCCACGAAAACGGGCATGGTTTTGCGAGTGCCAAAGGGTGAGGTTCCCCCCACCAAGTAGCCACTGTGCCGGTTGGCGACCTCAGGCTTGCAGGGTTCAACCGACTTGGCGCCAATCTGACGCGCCAAATTCTTGGTGGACACCTTGCGGTTGCCATGCATCAACACCACCAGCGGCTTGGCGTCCTGGT
>JBBKVN010000029.1:0-3054 GCA_037968455.1 Rhodoferax sp. | reverse complement strand
AATTTACCCCGCCGCCCGCGTTCACAACGATTCAAAACGGCGGCATCAAAGTTCCAGTGGACATGCTGACGCAAGAATAATTTGTATGAAAAACGTTCTCATGAAGTCCCCTCGATTCGATCTCACATTCATCTCTCTGGCCGTGCTGGTCTGCGCTAGTGCCCATGCGCAATCAAAACCCGATGCCGGTCAAATCAGCCGTGACCTGCAACAACAACCCGAACCGGCTACGCCCAAAGTGGTTGCACCGCTGCGCATTGGGGGACAAGCCGTGCCGCAAGGCGCCAGAGCCACCGATGTGCGCTTTGCCGTCAAGTCAATTCGCGTGTCCGGCAGCCATGTGTTCCCAGCGTCCGAATTGGAGGCGCAGGTAGCCAATCTCAGCGGCGCAGAGCACAGCCTGGCCGAGCTCAATGCCGGTGCCGACCGCATCACCGCCTATTACCGGGAGCGTGGCTTCGTGGTGGCGCGCGCTTACCTGCCTGCACAAGACATCAGGGATGGCGTTGTGGTCATTGCCGTGCTGGAAGGGGTACTGAGCCAACAGCGCTTAAGCAACGAATCGCGTTTGCCCGATGCCCAAGCGAATCGCTATCTGGCCGCTGTCAAAACCGGCGATGCGATCAAAGCTGACCAAGTAAGCCGTGCCCTGCTGCTGCTGGCCGACACCCCCGGTGTAGGCGGCGTTCGTGCTGCCCTGCAACCTGGCGCCAGTGTCGGCACCACGGATTTGCTGGTTGAACTGGATCCGGCGCAAGCCTATCTCGCCAACCTGGAAGTCGACAATTACGGCAACCGCTACACCGGTGAATACCGCATCGGCGCCGCGGTGGGTTTGAACAACCCGTTCAACTTGGGCGACCTGTTGAGCCTGCGCGCGATCACCAGCGGCGACCGCATGAGCTACGCGCGGCTGGCTTACCAGCTACCACTGGGGGGAAATGGTCTTAAATTAGGTGTGGCGTATTCCGATACACGCTACAAGCTGGGCGAAGAGTTTGCGGCCCTGCAAGCGCACGGCACGGCCAGCAGCACCAGCCTGTATGCCACTTACCCGTTTGTGCGCAGCCAAAGCAGCAATCTGTGGGGCACGCTGACTTGGGAAGATAAAAAGCTGACTGATCAAACCGATGCGCCCGTCTCAAGCGTCGACAAGCAAGTGCAACTGGTCACACTCGGTCTGGCTGGCAGTCGGCTAGATGCGCATTGGGGAGGCGGCCTGACGGCCTTTGACATGGCGCTGACCAGCGGCAACTTGTCAATGGATGCGTCCTCGTTGGCACGAGATGCCGCAGTCGGCTCAGCCAATAGCAATGGCACATTCAGCAAGCTGGCCTATAGCCTGAGCCGCCAGCAACGTGTGAGCGACAACTACAGCGTGTTGCTGGCGCTCTCGGGCCAACAAGCAAGTAAAAACCTGAATTCATCGGAAAAGTTCTCGCTCGGCGGTGCCAATGGTGTGCGCGCGTATCCCCAAGGTGAAGCCAGCGGGGACCAAGGCATGTTGCTGAACCTGGAAGCGCGTCGCAACTTGAGCGAGCAGCTGCAGGCGGTGGTGTTTTACGATGCCGGTTCCGTGGATATCAACCGAAATGCATTTGCCGCCGGTGACAACACGCGGTCAATTGCAGGGGCCGGATTTGGGCTGAATGGCCAGATAAGCAAGCTGCAGTTCAGGACTTCCGTCGCCTGGCGCACCAAGGGTGGCGACCCGGTGTCTGACACTGAGAATCGCAATCCGCGCTGGTGGCTTCAAGTCAGCTTGCCGCTTTAATTGAAGCGTAGATAAGCAGATGCCCAAATTTGTAGGCGTAACTGGCTTACCCCGAGCTGGGTCAACCTTGCTGTGCCAACTACTGGCACAGCACCCAGAGATTCATTGCGAAGGAAGTAGCAGTCCGTTGTGCAACACTTTGCTGGGCATCCGACGCATGGTCAGCGATGACCAGTTTTTTTTGGCGCAGCTCGACAACACTTTTGAATCCAGTTATGGCCACTTGACTTCGGCCATGCAGGGTTATCTTCGTGGTTGGCACCATGATTGCCAAAAGTCTGTGGTGGTGGATAAAAACCGCGCTTGGCTGCATGCCATTGAAATGCTGCTGCACATAGAACCCGAGGCGAAGCTGATTGTGTGTCTGCGTGACTTGGGGCAAATCTATGGCTCCATAGAAGCTCAACACCAACGCACTATCCTGATCGACTTCGTCGATCACCTGGCTGACTACGACCGTTTTGGTCGAGCCGATGCGCTATTTGCAAAGGATAAGGCGATCGGTGCACCACTGATTTCATTGCACGGGGTGCCGGACTTGCCCAGGCATGTGCAGGAACGATTGTTTTTTGTACGGTTTGAAGACCTGATGGCGCAGCCGGTAACCTGTATGTCACTCATTTACAAGTGGCTCGGCGTGGAGCCCCTCACCATCAACGCGGACCAGTTGGCAGTAGGCGTGCAGGAAAGCGACAGCCACTACCACATGAAGTACACGCACAAGCAGGCCAGCAAAATCACTGCCCCAAAACGGCACGAAATTTCGCCGCGCATCCAAACGCTGATTGAAACCGCTTTTGCGTGGTATTACCAACTTTACTATCCGCAGTTGAAAAAATGACCCCCGACACACCGGTCAGCCGCGACGTTGTTTGGCAACCGGCCGCAGTCACCGCAGCGCAACACGAAGCACGCAGCGGACACCCGGGTGCGGTGGTTTGGTTAACGGGCTTGCCAGGCTCAGGCAAGTCCACCTTGGCCCGTGCTGCGCAACAAAATCTTCACCTTGCAGGCTTTCGCACCGTGCTTCTTGATGGCGACAATTTGCGCCTCGGTTTGTGTTCTGATTTGGGCTTTTCAGTGGATGATCGCAATGAGAATGTGCGACGGACTGGCGAGGTGGCCAGACTTTTTTTGGAAACAGGGGTCGTTGCAATTGTCGCGCTGGTGTCGCCCATGCGGGCTGCGCGCGATGCGGTACGTTGCTTGTTGCCCGAAGGCGCCTTCTTTGAGATTTACTGCCAGTGCTCCGTCACAGTTTGCCGGCGCCGTGATCCCAA
>JBBKVN010000028.1:0-5366 GCA_037968455.1 Rhodoferax sp. | reverse complement strand
GCCGATGGACATGCTGGGACGGCTGCTGGATCGGGGACGGGGGGCTGACAGGCGGGCTGATGACGCGGGTGGGTGAGAGCCGGGTTTTGGGTGTGTATGGACTGGAGACATGCCGAGCACTTGTATTTACATATACAGGAAACTCAGGGCGGGTTGATCAGGCGGGTCGCGCCCATTTAACCTGGCCGTTTAATACTGTTCACACGACTCGTATGCCTCAACAGTTGGATCCAACGGGACCTGGCCAACTTGTTTCCGAATATCAATTCATGATGGTATGCAGTCAGTGTCCTTCGTGCAGTTTTTCCGATTGCTGCGCCACCATTCCAACAGCCGCTCAAAGCTACCGCCAAAGCCACGCTTAAGAAGTTCTTCCCAAGCCATTGAGCAAGCGACAGCCGTCTGAAAATCCAACAAGCTGGTCGACGCAATGCGGTCACACTCCAAGTTGATGGCCTGAAGTTCTACTACTGAAACCGTCTGTAGGTCGTTGGAACGATCTGCGGGCTGCGCAGAGGCGCCTACGATCGCCAATGCAGCGAACGACAAAGCCATTCCCAGCGATTTTGAGTATGAGTATGGCATCGAATACTCCCCAATTTCATTCAATAAGTGACTCAGTCAATCAAATCACGTTCTCTTTTCTATGCCGTCAACTACAGTTGCCTGGCACATTGCCAGATCTGATCGTTAGATAGTGCGCGTTCTGGTCCAAGGTGAATTGATAAAAATCAGACGGTTCGACTTGTTGACGGGTTGGGAGACCGTCCGGGTTGATCTGCTTTAGAAGCTTGAAACTCCGATGCCGGCGTTGGAGCGGCAGGGCGGATCGCCTTGCGTAAGACGTTGGTCACGGTGGTGCGGCCGATGGGGTTGAATTTGAATTCCCTGACGCGGGCTTGGTCGGGCTGTTTGATCGCCATCGGCGGGTGGTTGCTGGAATAACCGAGCGGGAATCAAGCACCGGGTCAACCCACTTTGCCCGACCGGCAGCGATGCTAACTTGCTATTAATTGCATAGCTAATCGCGCAAGCTGAACGTGGGCCAAAGGCCTAAATCGCTTAAGAGTTCTTGATTGGCTTGCAGATGATGCCGATGAGACATCGCGACTTTATTCCTTCCCCTTCTCGCCCCGGTCCCCGTCGGGCCGGAAAGGGGCGCTCAACCGCCACATTTGGCCAACACCATGGCGTGGCGCAGTTCAACGTGGATGGCTAACTATCCAAGTGGCCAGGGACAGATGGGGTCCGATTTGCCGCGGCCATGGCAGGTACAAAGGCCGCCAGTGGGTTGACTCAACCATCAATGGCACCACTGTTGCTCACAAGGTACGCCGTCGTGGTTGCCGTCCATCTTCATGCCGGGGCAGTTTTTGAGGAAGAGCGTGGCTTCCTGGCAGGAGGTCATTTGGCTGCACATGTTTCGGCCATCGCACCGAAAACCGGCAGACGCCTGGGGCGCAGTACTGATGAGGGGTTTGGAAGGTGTTGGGGGCGACGCCACCGGTTTCGTCACCCCCATGGCAGCAGGCGACTCCTCTTCAACTGACTGAATGGACGAAGACCGCAATTGGCTGGCCCGCGCTTCATAGTGTTTGTAGTCGTACATGCCCAAGCCCGCCAATAGCAGGACGAGGATGACCCGGCTGCCAAAGCTTTGCCGCGCCGGGCTTCGGCTCAGGTGCTCGGTAACAGGTTGGTAGGGGCGAGGCCGACTGGGTTGTGCCAAGCCACCACGTTGCACCCGCAGGGCTCGCTTTTTGTTTGGGCCGTCAGGCTCAACCTCCAAGGTGCCGGCTTTAAGCAGCAAGCCGCGTTAAATCAAGATGTCATGGACGGTGGCCAGGATTTGTTCTGCCAGCTTGTGTTTCTACAGTCGGTGACGAGGACTTGGGGTTTTGCCAAAACGCAGAATGGTGGACTGCCTTTTCGACCCTCGGGGTAGTACGGGACGATCAGCTCCACCAGCGCCGTCCAAGGGGCCACTTGGTCCATCTAGCCCAAGAACACTTGTTTGCGGGTTTTCTTCACACTGAGATTGAGGTTCAAAGCGGCTTGCTTTATAGGTAATATTTTCTCAAACACGGCTTATATCAAGCACACACATCGGGGAGTTTTTCAGAATTTCCTTAGCGTGTTGATGCCCCTGGTGACCTCTTTTTGGGCTTCGACCTCGAACAAGCGTCAGACAGGATGGCGCCATGGTCAAATTTTGCTATGTTTTTAGAAGCAGCTCGCACATAGCGAATAAGGGCCATAGACCTATTTTGTATTAACCTTTCCAAATGAAACGGTTTAGAGTGCTACCCCACAGATCAACGCGGCCAAAGGACTTAGGATGGGGTTTTAGGAGCTAAAAAATGACCCTTCAAGCCACCATCAAAGACCACGTCACTTACACCCCCGGCGACGGCGCACCAATCGAGATTCCACCTGGCCCGGTGGAGGTGGACCTGAGCGCTGACAGCGCGACACTCAGTTGGACGGAAGAGAACGGCACCCCCGGTCTGGCGGCGATTCCTCTGACACAGTACAACGACTATGTGGAGAGCAAGCAGATCAGACTGAACGAATAGCGCTTTGGCCCTGCGGCGCTTCACGACGCAACCAACCAACCGCGCGCGCCGCACGGCTTTCACCTTAGCTCTTGCTCTGGTCTTGTACCGCACAGGCACATTGAGCACGGGGCTCCCCCTCCTCCAACCCTGCATCACCACCAACCGTCAAGCAGCACCGCCTGTTTGACGGTTGGCTCCAGTTGGTAGCCAGAAATGCTTCTGTTTTGATAGCTACTACCGCATGCTCAGCGTGCGCTACAGCCCGATTTTGGCAACATCGCCCGCCAATCATGGCAAAACTTCAAAAAAATACTTACCCCCGTCACCTGTGGGCGGACCTGTGGATAAGCTTGTTCACAAGCCGCCCAACCGGCGCCACTACTGGCTTTGCGGAGCGTGCTTAAATATTAGGCAGCGGCGCGGTGGCTGGCGGCGATGGTTTCAAGGTGTGGTAGGGATGTTCATAGGCGCTGCTTACTCCCGCCCGCAAGAATCTGAAATATTGGACCCGTGGCCAGTTTGACCGCAAGCCTCTGGTCAACCGTGATCTCTGTCTCATGTGACCTTTTGGTCGCGCCGTTGTAGGGATATAAAAAATGAAATTTGATCTAAGCCCCTGGGCGCGTGGTGCCTTGGTTTTGACGCTGGCCACACTGGCGACCATGGCCCAGGCCACGCCAGCTGCGGTGGTGGAGCTGAAGCCCAACGCGGTGGCAGCCTTTGTGGCCCAACACCCTTATGCAGTGGTGCAGACCACGTCGCCGGACCTTGCTTGCAAATACTGCGTGGGTGCTGACAAAGTGTTTGACCAATCGGCGGCACAAAAGCATTCGCTGCCGTGGGTGTTTGCGCGGGTGCAATGGTCTCCGTGGCACAAAATGCCTGATTTTGGTGGTGTCATGAAGGTGCTGGGGGTGCCTGCCCAGGTGGTTTTTCTGAACGGGAAATCGGTGGGCATTGTGGCCGGGCGCCCCGCCAATGCGGCCCTGTTTGCCAAGAGCATCGTGAGCGTGGCCAAAGACAATGGCGAGTTAGCCGATGCGGGACTGGGTGAGGCGGCCAAAGCAGACCCCCAGTACGCCGACGCAGCAGCCGCGCTGGGCCCCCAGGTGGAGACGGGGTTGATCCGGGTGCTGGCGCGCGATCAGTTTCTGGAGCGGGTGGTGACGGCCTGTGGCAAGGACTACCCCGGTGCCAAGAGTAGTTTGACGGACACCTACCGGCAGTGGCAGGCCAGCAACAAGAGCACGCGCGACGCGGCATCCAACCAGTTCTTGAAGTACATCATGCAAAACGATCGCGTTCCCATGGACGAGGCGATGCGCTTGGAGAAGGCCGCTGTGCAGCGGCTTCTGACTCAAGAACTGAGCCTGGACTGGAAGAAGATGCCCACCGAGGGGCAATGCGGCCAGGTGGTGAACAAGCTGACAGCGCTCGCAGTGCCCTGACGGAATGGCGGGTGAAACTCCATCGACCACCTAAAAAACTTACCCCCGCCATCTGTGGGCTGATCTGTGGATAAGCATGTTCACAAGCCGCCCAAGCCGCGTGCTTGTTGGCTTTGCAGGGTGCGCTCAAATATTAAGCAGCACCCTGTCCGCCGAATTCATCGGCTTCCTGGTGTGGTAAGGCGGTCACAAGGAACCTCCCTTTAGAGCATTCCAGCTCGGTCAATGGCACCACTGCTTTTCGCAGGGAATGCCGTCGTGGTTGCCGTCCATTTTCATGCCGGGGCAGTTTTTGAGAAAGAGCGTGGCTTCCTGGCAGGATGTCATTTGGCTGCACGTGTTTCGGCCATCGCACCGGAAACCAGCAGAAGCCTGGGGCGTGGCACTGATGAGGGGTTTGATCGGTGTTTGGGGCCTCGCCACCGGTTTGTTGTATCCCGCCGAAGCGGGAGACTCATCGCCCACCGACTCCATGACAGCGCCGCGCATTTGGCTGGCCCGCGCTTCATAGTGCTTGTAGCCGTACATGCCAAAGCCCGCCAATAGCAGGACGACGATGACCCTACTGCCAAAGCCTTTCCGCGCCGGGCTTCGGCTCGGATGCTCGGTAACAGGTTGGTAAGGGCGAGGCCGGCGGGGTTGTTCCAAGCCACCACGTTGCACTCGCACGGCTCGCTTTTTGTTCGGGCCGTCAGGCTCCACTTCAAAAGTGAGTGGTTCGCCGTCCATCGGCATATTGCCGTCTCTCGGAAAAGATGAGATGTGCACAAACAGGTCTTGCCCGCTGTCGTCAGACACGATGAAGCCAAAGCCCCGCTCGCCATTCCATTTACTGAGTTTGCCCGCATAGCGCTTGGCGTCCATTGATCACTCCCGTTCACTGATGCCCAGTTTGACCGGTGCACCGTGCTGTTTTGAATTTGTGGAGAGATTCTAGAGGGCGCTCTTGGCAATTGATTTGCTTCTATTTTGATAGCTGCTCCCGCATATTTCATAAGGGCTGGAGGCCAATTTCTATTGCGGCTAAACTGCACCGCAAAACACATCCATAGTGGGCAACTGCATCAGGGGGAAAGATCAAATGGCCAGACACAGGACCAATAAGCGGAAAGAGCGCGCGCTCGACACCATGAAGGCGAAGGGGCTTGGGCTTTGTGCCCTGGGCGTGGGGGCACTCGTGCTGCCCTTGTTCATGGGCAAATCCCTGGTGCTTGCGCCGCTTGACCACGCCCTTCGCCCCTTGGGTTGGATGGTGTTGCTGATTGGGGTGGTGCTTTTGGGCATTCACAGGGTTGCCCAGGCCAAAACCGCGCAAACCGATCCGCTGCCCGCACCCACGCCACGGCCGGCAGGGCGCAAG
>JBBKVN010000027.1:0-3118 GCA_037968455.1 Rhodoferax sp. | reverse complement strand
GGCGTGGGCCAATCCGAAACTGCGGTGGCCAATATGACCGATATGTTCGTGCTGATGCAGTTGCCCAATGCCGGCGACGATTTGCAGGCGATCAAAAAAGGCGTGATGGAGTTGGCCGATCTGGTGGCCATCAACAAGGTGGACCTGGACGCGATTGCCGCGCAGCGCGCTCAATTGCAAATCACCGCAGGCATGCAGTTGCTGGGCATGTTTGGCAGCCATGACGACGCCCACTGGCACCCCAAAGCGATCCAGCTCAGCGCGCTGAAGGCGCAAGGGGTGGATGCATTTTGGGCGGCGGTGACGCAATTCAGAAGCTTGCAAACCGCCAATGGCAAGCTGGCGCAACGCCGCCAAACCCAATCCCTGGCGTGGATGTGGGAGCGCATTGACGCTGGCCTGAAGCAGGCGTTTCGTCAAAACCCGCATGTGCAGGCCTTGCTGCCCGCGCTCATTGACGAGGTGACGGCGGGTCGCGTGGCGGCTTCCACTGCAGCACGTAATATGCTTCTAGCGCATACAGGACAAGCGCAAGGCGCTATCAAATCAGTAGTTAATTGAAGACAGACGATTCGAACTTTGAAAAGAGAGAAAACCATGCACGACATACTTGAACAACTCGAAGCCAAGCGTGAACTCGCCCGAATGGGTGGTGGACAGAAGCGCATTGATGCCCAGCACAAAAAAGGCAAGCTCACCGCCCGTGAGCGGCTGGAACTGCTGCTGGACGAAGGCACGTTTGAAGAGTGGGACATGTTTGTGGAGCACCGCTGCGTCGATTTCGGCATGCAGGACCAAAAGATTCCGGGCGACGGCGTCGTCACCGGCTACGGCATGATCAACGGCCGATTGGTGTTTGTCTTCAGCCAAGACTTCACGGTGTTTGGTGGCGCCCTATCGGAGGCCCACGCCGAGAAAATCTGCAAGGTGATGGACCAGGCGATGAAAGTCGGCGCACCAGTGATCGGCTTGAACGACTCAGGCGGCGCGCGTATTCAAGAAGGCGTGGCCTCTTTGGGTGGCTATGCGGACGTGTTTCAGCGCAACGTGATGGCCAGTGGTGTGGTGCCGCAGATCAGCATGATCATGGGGCCTTGCGCGGGCGGTGCGGTGTATTCACCGGCCATGACGGATTTCATCTTCATGGTGAAAGACAGCTCTTACATGTTCGTCACCGGTCCCGAAGTGGTGAAAACCGTGACGCATGAAACCGTGACGGCCGAGGAACTGGGCGGCGCCATCAGCCACACCACCAAGAGTGGCGTGGCTGATCTGGCCTTTGACAACGATGTGGAAGCGCTGCTGATGCTGCGCAGGCTCTACAACTATTTGCCGCTTAACAACCGCGAAAAAGCGCCCGTGCGCCGCGGTGGCGACCCGGCAGATCGCATGGACATGAGTCTGGATACCTTGGTGCCCGATAACGCCAACAAGGCCTATGACATGAAAGAACTCATCGTCAAGACGCTGGACGATGGTGACTTTTTTGAGCTGCAACCTGAATACGCCAAAAACATCCTGATCGGCTTTGGCCGCATGGAAGGGCAGACGGTGGGCATTGTGGCCAACCAGCCGCTGGTGTTGGCAGGTTGCCTGGACATCAAGAGTTCCATCAAGGCCGCGCGTTTTGTGCGCTTTTGTGATGCGTTCAACATTCCGGTCATCACCTTTGTCGACGTGCCAGGCTTCATGCCCGGCACCAGCCAAGAGTATGGCGGCATCATCAAACACGGTGCCAAATTGCTCTACGCCTACGCAGAGTGCACGGTACCCAAGATCACCGTCATTACCCGCAAAGCCTATGGCGGTGCCTACGACGTGATGTCGTCCAAACACCTGCGGGGCGACGTCAACTTTGCCTGGCCCAACGCGGAAATTGCCGTGATGGGCGCCAAAGGCGCGGTGGAAATCATCTTCCGTGAAGACAAGGGCGACCCGGCCAAACTGGCCGCCAAAGAGGCCGAATACAAGACGCGCTTTGCCAACCCGTTCGTGGCGGGTGCCCGTGGCTTCATTGATGACGTGATCCTGCCGCACGAAACCCGCAAGCGCATCTGCCGCTCACTGGTAATGCTGCGCGAGAAGAAGATTGAGAATCCGTGGCGCAAGCACGGCAACATCCCCCTTTGATGGCCCGAGGAGATAAGAACATGTTCACAAAAATATTGATTGCTAACCGGGGCGAAATCGCTTGCCGCGTGATTAAAACTGCCCAAAAAATGGGCATCAAGACGGTGGCGGTGTACTCAGACGCCGATCGCGATGCCCGCCATGTGATGCTGGCCGATGAATCCGTCCACATTGGCGCAGCACCCAGCCGGGAAAGCTATCTGTTGGCCGATAAAATCATTGCAGCCTGCAAGCAAACCGGCGCCCAGGCGGTGCACCCCGGCTACGGTTTCTTGAGCGAAAACGCCGAGTTTGCGAAGCGTGTGGAGGAAGAGGGCATTGTCTTCATTGGCCCCAAGCACCACTCCATTGCCGCCATGGGCGACAAGATCGAGTCCAAGAAGTTGGCAGGTTCGGCGGGGGTCAACTGCATTCCCGGTGTCAACGACGCCATTGAGACGCCCGAGAAAGCGGTCGAGATTGCCCAAAGCATTGGTTACCCCGTGATGATCAAGGCCAGTGCGGGCGGCGGCGGCAAAGGCTTGCGTGTGGCCTTCAACGACAAGGAAGCGTTTGAGGGCTTCACCAGTTGCCGCAACGAAGCCCGCAACAGCTTTGGTGACGACCGCGTGTTCATCGAGAAATTTGTCGAAGAGCCCCGCCACATCGAAATCCAGCTGATTGGCGACAGTCATGGCAACGTGGTGTACCTGAACGAGCGGGAATGCTCGATTCAACGCCGCCACCAAAAAGTGATTGAAGAGGCGCCGTCGCCTTTCATCTCGGAGGCCACCCGCAAAGCCATGGGTGAGCAAGCCGTGTTACTTGCCAAGGCAGTGAATTACCAAAGCGCAGGCACGGTGGAGTTTGTGGTCGGAAAAGACCAGAGTTTTTACTTTCTGGAAATGAACACCCGCTTGCAGGTGGAGCATCCGGTGACGGAGTGCATCACCGGGCTGGACTTGGTGGAGTTGATGATCCGTGTGGCGGCTGGTGAAAAGCTGCCGCT
>JBBKVN010000026.1:0-3028 GCA_037968455.1 Rhodoferax sp. | reverse complement strand
GTAATGCACCACATCCGACAGGGCGATGACGCCCACCGGCTTTTTCCGGCGCATCACGGGCAAATGATGCACGTTGTGGCGCAGCATTTGCAGCATGGCTTCAAACACCAGTTGGTTGTGCTCCACGGTCACCAGCTTCGCGGTCATGATCTGGCTGACTGGCGTGTCGTGACTCAGACCACCCGCGACCAAACGGGTGCGGATATCGCGGTCGGTGATGATGCCGGCCATGGTGGCTTGCTCGTTCACGCTGGCCTCATTCATGATCAGGAGCGACGACACCCCGGCTTGCGTCATGCAGCGGGCGGCTTCCAGCGCGGTGGCGGTTTGTGGCAATGTCACAGGTTCGCGCCCAATCAGGCTCTCTACCTTGGCGGACATGCTTTGGTTGGACTCCGCCTGGCGTGACACGACCTGGCGCAAGCGTGTGCGGTCTTCTGTTTCCACTAGGTCGGTGAAAGACTCTTGCGTGTCAAACAGTTCGGTAAACAAGGGCTCAGGAATCAGGTAGAGCAGGGTGTCTTCCAGCGCAGCCACGGGAAAACGAACCTTTTTCTTTTGCAGCAGGCCGGCCTCGCCAAAGTGGCCGCCTTCGGTAAGGCGGTTGTACAGCGTGCCGTCGCGGCGAAAGACCTCGACGGCACCGCTGCGAACCACAAACCACGATTGGGCCACCTGGCCAAACTCGAGAATCTGACTGCCCGCCTTGAAGTAGCGCACATCCACCGCTTTTGCCACGCGATGGAGTACGTCCTCAGGTAGCGGCGCGAACGGGGTTTGTCGCTGCAGGAACTGCAGAATTTCGAGTTGTTCGTCCTGCATTAGTGCTTCGCCCAACGGGCTCAAGCCCGTGGTTCTGAGGCCAGTCCTTTGACCACTGAGACTGTGGCCACCAAAAGTACGACGGTGAACGGAAACCCGGTGGATACCGCCATGGCTTGCAATGCCACCAAGCCGCCGCCCAAAATCAGGGCGATGGCGACCAAGCCTTCAAACACACACCAAAAAACACGCTGTGGCGTCGGAGAGTCTACTTTCCCGCCAGCGGCAATCACGTCAATCACCAGTGAACCGGAGTCAGACGAGGTCACAAAGAACACCACCACCAACACAATGGCGAGGAAAGAGGAGATTTGCGCGAAGGGCAACACATCCAGCATCTGGAAAATCTGCAGCGGCAAGGCGGCTTCAGCCACGGCCTTGTAGCCGTCAACCACCAGCTGCGAGATTGCCGTGCCGCCAAAAACGGTCATCCACAAAACGCAGGCCAGTGAAGGCACGATCAGCACCGACACCAGGAACTCACGCACAGTGCGTCCCCGCGAAACACGGGCGATGAACATACCCACAAATGGCGACCAGGAGATCCACCAGGCCCAGTAAAAAGCGGTCCAACCCTGTGAGAAGTTCACGTCTTGACGACTAATCGGGTTGGCTAGCGCTGGCAAGTACTCGATGTAGGCGCCCAGGTTGCTAATGAATCCTGTGGCGATGGCTAAAGTGGGGCCGACCAAAATGACGAAGCCCAGCAACAAGGCGGCCAGCACCATGTTGATCTCCGACAGTCGTTTGACGCCAGCGTCCAGGCCGGCCAGAACGGAGGTGAGCGCCATGGCGGTGATACCGATCACCAGCACAATTTGGGTGTTGTTGCCCAAGGGGATGTTAAACAGGTAATTCAAGCCCGCAGCGGCTTGTGATGCGCCAAGACCCAGCGAGGTTGCCAGTCCAAACATCGTGGCCAGTACCGCCAAAATGTCGATGATGTGACCGGGCCAGCCCCAGATCCGCTCACCCAGCAAAGGATAAAAAACAGAGCGAATCGTCAAAGGCAAGCCTTTATTGAACGAAAACAGGGCCAAGCCCAAGGCCAAAATGGCGTAAATCGCCCACGGGTGCAGGCCCCAATGGAAGATGGTCGCGGCCATGGCAAGCCGCTGGGCCGCGCTGGCGTCTCCGGCGGCAGCGCCCAACGGCGCCCAGTCGGTGCGTACGCCGTTTTCCACATTGATGCCGCCCATGGCCGTGCCGAAATGTGACAGTGGCTCTGACACGCCGAAGAACATCAAGCCGATGCCCATGCCTGCGGCAAACAGCATGGAGAACCAACTGAGGTAGGTGTAATCAGGCGTTGCTTTGGTGCCGCCCAATCGCACTTTGCCCAAGGGCGAAATGGCCAGACCCACACAGACCAGCACAAACACGTTGCCCGCTCCAATAAAGAACCAGTCCAGATTGCTGGTCAGCCAGCCTCGCAGGCTGCTGAATAAAGGCTCTGCCTGGGCTTGAAATATCAGGGTCAGCAAAACAAACGCCACCACGGCCAGGCCAGAGATGGCAAAAACGCGGTTGTGAATGTCCAAGCCCAGCGGTCCGAACTGAGCGACGATGTTGTCCTGGCCAATTTTGTAGTCGGTGTTGATCGGGTTGACGTCTCCGTCAGGGGCCATCGGATCGTATTTGTCTGCCATTTTTTTCTTTCTTTCAGTTCGTCAAAATCGGTCATCACGGCGAACAGTCAGGTAAACGCCCCACAGCTATGCATGGCTTTCCGCGCGCTTCGAGTCCCTCCGGTCGCCGCGTCTATCTTCAGCACCAGTCCATGACGATGGAGTGGCCTGCCTGCCCTAGATTTTATAATCTAGCCAGCCAATAGAACACGAAAAACTTTAAGATGTCAAGGCATTTGTCTCTGTCAGCGACCACCACACGGGATGGAAAAGGCGTTTGCGGGATGGCGCATTTGGCGGGTATGGCGAATTCCTAATACAGTTTAGAACTGCAGAATGAGCGTTTTCAACGGAGGTTGCCCGTCTGAAGATGGAAAGTCTGCGCCCGGCGCAAGGACTTGGCAGTCGCGCACGGGCCGCCCCAGCTTGGCGGCGCAGCGCAGCACCTGCTCGCGCCAGTCGCTCATCGCCACCTTGGCGAGGTTGTTGCAGCAGATCAAAACACCGTCATCAGACGTAGTAAGAATCGCAGGTTTCAGCAAGCTCTGGTAGTCACGCAACAGGTCAACCGTGCCAAA
>JBBKVN010000025.1:0-2996 GCA_037968455.1 Rhodoferax sp. | reverse complement strand
GTAATGCACCACATCCGACAGGGCGATGACGCCCACCGGCTTTTTCCGGCGCATCACGGGCAAATGATGCACGTTGTGGCGCAGCATTTGCAGCATGGCTTCAAACACCAGTTGGTTGTACTCCACGGTCACCAGCTTCGCGGTCATGATCTGGCTGACTGGCGTGTCGTTACTCAGACCACCCGCGACCAAACGGGTGCGGATATCGCGGTCGGTGATGATGCCGGCCATGGTGGCTTGCTCGTTCACGCCGGCTTCGTCCATGATCAGGAGCGAAGACACCCCGGCTTGCGTCATGCAGCGGGCGGCTTCCAGCGCGGTGGCGGTTTGTGGCAATGTCACAGGTTCGCGCCCAATCAGGCTCTCTACCTTGGCGGACATGCTTTGATTGGACTCCGCCTGGCGCGACACGACTTGGCGTAGGCGCGTGCGGTCCTCTGTTTCGACGAGGTCGGCAAAGGACTCCTGGGTGTCAAACAGTTCTGTGAATAAGTGCTCGGGAATCAGGTAGAGCAGTGTGTCTTCCAGTGCAATCACCGGAAAACGGACTTTTTTCTTTTGCAGCAGGCCAGCTTCACCAAAGTGGCCGCCTTCTGTCAGGCGGTTGTACAGAGTGCCGTCACGGCGAAACACCTCGACGGAACCGCTGCGCACCACAAACCACGACTCGGCCGTCTGGCCGAACTCAATGATCTGTGTGCCCGCCTTGAAGTAGCGCACATCCACCGCTTGGGCCACGCGGTGGAGTACGTCCTCTGGCAAAGGGGTGAACGGGGTCTGCCGCTGCAGGAACTGCAGAATTTCAAGCTGTTCGTCCTGCATCAGCGGCTCCCCTTATCGTTTTAACCCCGTGGCTCGGAGGCCAGGCCTTTGACCACCGCAACGGTGGCCACCAATAGCACAATGGTGAACGGGAATCCGGTCGATACCGCCATGGCCTGCAGGGCAACCAATCCGCCGCCCAAAATCAGGGCGATGGCGACCAAGCCTTCAAACACACACCAGAACACACGTTGTGGCGTGGGCGAATCGACTTTGCCGCCAGCGGCAATCACGTCAATCACCAGCGAACCGGAGTCAGACGAGGTCACAAAAAACACCACCACCAGCACAATCGCCAGGAAGGATGTGATTTGCGACATGGGCAAGGCATCCAGCATCTGGAAAATCTGCAGCGGCAAAGCTGCTTCAGCCACGGCCTTGTAGCCGTCCTTCACCAGTTGCGAGATCGCAGTGCCACCAAAAACGGTCATCCACAAAACGCAGGCCAGTGATGGCACGATCAGCACCGACACGAGGAACTCACGCACAGTGCGTCCGCGCGAAACACGCGCGATGAACATACCCACAAATGGCGACCAGGAGATCCACCACGCCCAGTAAAAGGCGGTCCAACCCTGTGAGAAGTTCACGTCTTGACGACCAATGGGGTTTGCCAGCGCAGGCAGATATTCAAAGTAGGCGCCCAGGTTGGTGATGAATCCGGTGGCAATGGCAAGCGTTGGGCCGACCACAATGACGAAGCCCAGCAACAAGGCGGCCAGCACCATGTTGATCTCGGACAGACGCTTCACGCCAGCGTCCAGACCGGCTAGAACGGAGGAGAGGGCGATGGCGGTGATGCCGATGACCAACACAATTTGCGTGGTATTGCCCAAAGGAATGCCAAACAGATAGTTCAAGCCAGCAGCAGCTTGTGAGGCACCAAAGCCCAGCGAGGTGGCCAGTCCAAACATTGTGGCCAGCACGGCCAAAATGTCGATGACGTGACCAGGCCAGCCCCAAATTCGCTCACCCAGCAAGGGGTAAAAGACGGAGCGGATCGTCAAAGGCAAGCCTTTGTTGAACGAGAACAGCGCCAGTCCCAAAGCCAAGATGGCATAGATCGCCCAGGGGTGCAGGCCCCAATGGAAGATCGTCGCCGCCATGGCCAGCCGTTGAGACGCGCTGGCGTCGCCCACTGCAGCGCCCAAAGGCGCCCAGTCGGTGCGTACGCCGTTTTCTATGTTGATGCCGCCCATGGCTGTGCCGAAATGGGACAACGGCTCAGACACGCCGAAGAACATCAGGCCAATGCCCATGCCGGCTGCGAACAGCATGGAGAACCAACTGAGATAGGTGTAATCAGGTTTGGCTTTGGTGCCGCCCAGACGCACTTTACCCAAAGGTGAAATGGCCAGACCCACGCACACCAGCACGAACACATTGCCCGCACCAATAAAGAACCAGTCCAGGTTGGTGGTCAGCCAGCCACGCAGACTGCCGAAAAACGGCTCTGCCTGGGCTTGAAAGATCAGGGTCAACAACACAAACGCAATGACTGCCAGGCCGGAGATGGCAAAAACGCGGTTGTGAATGTCCAGGCCGAGTGGGCCAAGCTGAACGACGATGTTGTCTTGTCCAACTTTGTAGTCTGTGTTGATCGGGTTGACGGCCCCGTCAGGCGCCATCGGATCGTGTTTTTCTGCCACTTCGAGTTCCTTCAGTTCGTCAAATTCAGTCAACTCGGCGAACGGTCAGGCAAGTGCCCGACCGTTTCGACCGCGCTGTCGAGCAACGCATTGTCCCACAAAAGTAAATAAATGTTGCGATGCAGCATTTACACGCAACCCGAGGTGAGGTAGGAACTCTGCGTCAATCACAGAGACTTTTGTGAATGAAAACCGGTTCGACCCGTCACAAGCCAGTGTCAAAAGACCGTGACGAGGGGGTGTGTCCCGTTTGACGGGGGCTGAAAAGCTTCAGAATTGCAGAATGAGTGTCTTGAGCGGTGGTTGGCCATCCGACGATGGAAAATCCGCACCCGGCGCAATGACCTGGCAGTCGCGCACGGGCCGCCCCAGCTTGGCGGCGCAGCGCAGCACCTGCTCGCGCCACTCGCTCATCGCCACCTTGGCGAGGTTGTTGCAGCAGATCAAAACACCGTCATCAGACGTAGTAAGAATCGCAGGTTTCAGCAAGCTCTGGTAGTCACGCAACAGGTCAACCGTGCCAAA
>JBBKVN010000024.1:0-3175 GCA_037968455.1 Rhodoferax sp. | reverse complement strand
GGCCTTGCCCGATGCGGCGGTGAGCGTGTGCCCGCTGGAGTCGCCCTGGCTGGAGCAGGCCTTGAGCGAGCAGCGCTTTGATGTGGGTTTGAGCGAAAGCACGCAGGCACCCACGGGGGTAGAACTGCTGCCGTTGCTGCAAGTGAACGAAGTCGCCGTGCTGCCCGCCGGGCACCTGCTGTGCCAGAAAGCCGTGCTGCAGCCCGTTGATTTTGCAAACGAGCGCTTTGTGAGCCTGGCGGAGGGCGACCCCTACCGCACCGCCATTGACGCCATGTTTGCCAGCGCCGGCGTGCAGCGCACCGGCTGGCTGGAAACCACCAACGCCGTGGCGGTGTGCGCCATGGTGCAACAAGGCCTGGGCGTGGCCATCGTTAACCCGCTCACCGCAGCGGCTATGGCGGGGCCCAATCTGGTGGTTCGGCCTCTGAGTGTGGCCATCCCTTTCAACGTGAGCCTGCTGCTACCCAGCGTCGCTGCGTCTCACCCCCTGCGTGACCAACTGGTGCAGGCCTTGTCCATTTGTAGTCAGAAATTGATACTAAATTGATAGCTGCTGACGACCAATTGGAAAGGGTTAGCTGTCAATTTATTCGAAGACTGACTGCGCCTTGCCAACCTCTGATGACTCGGGTGAGCAGACCTCCCTCCGCCCGGTGTCCTTGTCCGATTAGCGGGCCAATATCACTCCACGATCGTCGGAGAGAACAATCTCCACGCGCCGATTCAATTGGCGGTTTTGCGCCGTATCGTTGCTCGCAACCGGATAGGCTTCACCGTAACCGCGTTGGCTGATCCGCTGACGCGTCACGCCCTGTGCCAGGAGTGCGTCGCCCACGGCTATGGCACGTCGCTCTGACAACTCCTGGTTGTATGGGGACTTGCCCGTACTGTCGGTGAAGCCTTCCACCAACACGGTGCGTTTTGGATTTTGCTGAAGAACAGTGGCTAATCGCTGCGCCATGACCAGGCCATCGGCATTCAGACGAGCCTGGTCGGTGGCAAATAACACGTCACCCAGTGTGATGACCAGACCCCGTTCGGTCTGCTTGGCCGATAGCTCGGCCAGTTGGGCTTCGAGTTGGCGATTTTTGACGCTGGCTTCTGCGGCCTGCTGCTTCGCCTGCGATTCATTGGCAAGCGCCATGTTCTTCTGCTGGGTGGCCAACGCCGCTGCATCGCGTGCGGCTTGCGCAGAACGCTCTGCGTCTTCGGCCTTCATACGCGCTTGGTCGGCCTGCTGGGTGCGTTGATCCAGGCGAACCTGGTCACGCACACCTGCCGCGCTGGCGATATCGGATTCAGTCGACTTCCGGCTCGCGACTTCCCTGGCCAGCGCAATCTTTTGCCTGGCAATGTAGGCCAGTTTGTCCACTGTGCCCAAACTCTCGCCCGACTTGGCGGCGTTGTTGGCTTGTGCCAAGGCTTCGGACGCCGACTGCATCTCCAGCGGGGCATATGTCGCCATCTTGGGCATGTTTTGTGCCTGTCCATAGTCAGCACGGGCTTGATCGAGAAGGGTGGTTGAGGTGGGGTTGCTGGCACATGCGCTGATCAGCAGCACGGCGCTGGCAAGCAGAAATTTCTGGTGAAAATTTTTCATCGTGAAGTCCTTAGGTGGAAGTTATTTGGCACTCGACCGGTCAAGCTCAACCCGAAGCACACGAATGTCTTCTTGCAGGGTTGCCGATACGGCTTGTGCTTTGGCTGAGCCGGCCTTGGCTTGGGCTAGCGTTGCGTCGGCCTGGGCCTGATTGGCGTAATCGGTTGCGTTCTTGTAGTCTTTGGCTACCAGCGCCTTTTTGGCCAATTCAAGCTTGTCGCGAGCGGCCTGCATTTCGATGGGGGCAAATTCGGTCGCATCTGCGCGGCTGGCGTTTTCCACTGCCGCTTGGGATACAGCGACGTCTGCAGTGGCAGGTGCTTTCATGCTGCCGCACGCCGTCAATGTCATGGCGCCTGCGATGCATGCGCCGATCAGCCAGGGGCTTGATGAATTCATATGTGCTTTCCAAAATAAGGATGTCGCTCGAGAAATCGAGGTGAGGGTTGGGTTGTAAGGCAGCCCAAAAATGGCGTCTGTGCAGTAGCGCACACAGCACGTCTTTGATGCCCTAGCACTACTTCACGGGATAGCAACCCAGATCAACACGGCCAGCGGCCGGGCAGAGCTATTTTTTAGAGAGTTTCGATACTTAAATCGTACGTAAGGCCTTGCTTGCAATGCGCAGATAGCTATACAAAAAATAGCAAAATTAGACGAAAAACCACCGGCTTTGATGATTCGCCGTTGCCCATGTGGCGCACCAGCGCTGCTAAGCTGAGTGACTTGTCAACCCTGTTTCAGCTTTCCTTCTATGCCCATTCCTGAATTGCTTGCCTACCGCCTTCCTGCGTTTGACCAAGCGTTGGCGAACCTGCCCGCCACGCCGACCCAAAGCCCGGGTGAGGACGAGTCCTACTGGCAAGCGGTGCGGACCTTGTACGCCACGTCGCATTCCCCGGTGAATCTGGAAAACGGTTTTTGGGGCGCCATGGCCGAGCCGGTGAAGGCCATGTTTCAGTACTGGACGGACCGCGTTAATTTTGAAAACACCGCGCTGATTCGCCCGCATTGGCCGCAGTTGCTGGAAGGCCTGCGCCACACCGTGGCTCACGCGCTGGGCTGTGAAACGGACGAAATTGTGCTCACCCGTGGCGCCACAGAAAGCATGTTGGCGCTGATCAGCGGTTACCGGCATTTGAAGCCCGGTGACACCGTGCTGTACTGCGACCTGGATTACCCCGCCATGCGCCACGCCATGGAATGGTTGCGCGAGCGCCGGGGAGTGACGTCCGTACGGTTGACCCTGCCTGAGCCCGCCACCCATGACGCGGTGATCGAGACTTACGCCCGCGCGCTGAGCGACCACCCTGGCACGAAACTGGTGTTGCTGACTCACCTGAGCCACAGCACGGGGCTGGTGCTGCCGGTGGCAGAGTTGGCTGAACTGGCGCGGACGGCAGGCGCCGAGGTGATCGTGGATGCCGCCCACTCTTGGGGCCAAATGGACTTTGATGTGGCTGACCTGAACGCCCCGTTTGCGGCCTTCAACCTGCACAAATGGGTGGGCGCACCGTTGGGCTGCGCATGCCTTTACATCCAGCGCGGCCATGTGACTTCAATAGACCGGTA
>JBBKVN010000023.1:0-8758 GCA_037968455.1 Rhodoferax sp. | reverse complement strand
AGGTCACCGTCTGAAATGTTCAGCGCACGCCGCAGGTTCTTTTCCATGAGTTGCCCCAACAGAATACCCAGAATGACTGGAACCAATGGAATGTTGAGTTTGCGAAACAGCCAACCCATTACGCCAAAGGCAACCATCAACATCACGTCGAAGGTGGAGTTGGTCAGTGCATAGATGCCGATGAACGAGATCATGGCCACCGCTGGCATCAGGTAGTAGGTAGGGATGCGCAGCAGGCGGCTGAAAAGGCCCACCATGGGCAGATTCAAGGCCAGCAGCATGAAGTTGGCGATAAACAGCGAGGCAATCAACCCCCACACCACGTCTGGGTTGTTCTGGAAAAGAAGTGGGCCGGGTGTGATGTCCAGGGACATCAGCATGGCCAACAATACTGCCGTGGTGCCCGAGCCAGGCACACCCAAGGCCAGCATGGGGATGAGTGCACCACCGGCGGCGGCGTTGTTGCCGGCCTCTGGTGCTGCCACGCCACGCGGGTCGCCTTGGCCGAAGAACCCTTTTTTCCCGAGGTACTTTTTTTCCAGTGTGTAGGCCACGAAGGAGCCCAACGACGCGCCCGCGCCCGGTAGCACCCCGGCGATAAAGCCCAGCACCGTGCCGCGACCCATGGAGCCGCTGGTTTGTTTGAGCATCGACAGGGGGGGATAGGTGCGACCAATCTCGGTGATGGCTGGCGTGCTGTTGCTTTTCGTGTTGTTGCGCTCTTCAATAAAGACAAACACTTCGGACAAGGCAAACATACCCACGATGGCAATCAAAAAGTCGATGCCGTCGTAGAAGTGCACATTACCAAAGCTGAACCGGGGTACGCCGGTCTGCCCGTCAACGCCCACCAGCGCGAGCGCCAGTCCAATGGTCGCAGCAAAGGCCGACTTCGCCTGGTTGCCACTGGTTACGCCGCCCAAGGTGGCAAAAGCCAGCACAAACATGGCAAAGTATTCGGCAGGACCGAACAAGAGCGCCACTTTTACCAGCTGAGGCGCCAAAAAGACCAAACCCCAGGTGGCGAAGAAAGCGCCGACAAACGAGGCAATGCCTGAAATGGCCAGCGCTTCACCGGCTTGGCCCTTGCGCGCCATTGGATAACCATCCAGTGTGGTCATGATCGCCGGCTCATCACCGGGAATATTGAGCAAAATTGAAGAGATTCGACCGCCATACATGGCGCCGTAGTAGACGCTGGTCAGCAGAATCAGGGCGGGGGTTGGGCCCAGGCCCATGCTGAACACCACTGGGATCAGAATAGCCACCCCGTTGGAGGGCCCCAATCCAGGCAGCGCCCCGATCAGGGTGCCAAGAAAACAGCCCACCAGCGCGAGCGCCAAGTTCTGCCAGGAGAGCGCCACGGCGAAACCGTTGGCCAGAAGTTGCATGGAATCCATCGCGATGTCCTTGGGTTGCCTGGGGCTAGAAGCCCCATGGTCCTTGGGCCAGATGCAGGCCCAGACCGAATTGAAAAACCACGTAAATGCCCACGGCAATCGTTAGTCCACCCGTCGCTGCTTGGCGGGGAGTGCCACCCAGCCGCCAGCAAAGAAAGGCGGTGGCCAGGGTGGTGCTCAAAACAAAGCCTGCAATGGGCAGACTTTGTCCATAGGCCACCAGCACGCCGGCCGTGATGACGAGTTCGAGCAGTTTTTTCAGATCAGGCCAATGAGGGTTTTTGTCCGGCTTGATGAACATGACGATGGCAGAGAGGGCCATGAGGCCTGCAATGACCAACGGAAATGCTTTGGGTCCGGTTGGGTCCTGAATAAAGCTTTCTTCGATGAGGGTCGTGGCCCACATCATCAATAGAGACACCGTCAATGCGACGGCGCCGAATATACGGTCGGTCATGAGTGTCCTTTCAAATGAGAGCCAGGCTGCCGCGCTGAGGGCGATGCAAGCATCTTGCCGTCAGCGCGGGTTTGCCTGACGGCTCACCTATTTGATGATTCCGATCTCTTTGGACAACGCTTGAATCTCATCCACCGACTCTTTGACGAATTTCTGGAACGCCAGGCCACGCAGGTTCAGTGGTTCCATGCCGTTCTTCGCCATGATGTCTTTCCACTCTTTGGAGTCGTACACCGTGCCAATGCTCTTGACCCAGTAGTCATAGGCTTCGTCGCTCATCTTGCCGGGCGCGTAAAAACCACGCCAGTTGGCGCTGGATACATCAATGCCCTGCTCTTTGGCGGTCGGAAACTTTGCAAAGTCACCGCTCAGACGCTCGGGAGCCAACACCGCGAGGACCCGGACCTTGCCCGCATCCACAAAGCCTTTGACCTCAGAGGCGTCGCCCGTGAATGCGCTGACCTTGCCCGCCATCACCTGGGTGATGGCCTCGCCGCCGCTGTCGAACACCACGTACTTAACACTGCGAACGTTGGTGATGCCCGATTTTTTGGCCACGTTGAGCACCTTCAGGTGATCCCAGCCACCGGCTGCCGAACCGCCGGCAAAGGCGACGGAGGATGGGTCGCTTTTGACCTTGGCCATCAATTCGGGAAGGGTTTTGATGGGTGAGTCTGCTGCCACACCAATCACGCCGTAGTCGGCGCCGACTGAAGCGAGCCAGCGCACATCGCCCATGGTGTTACCGGGATAGGCGCCTTGAGCGAGTCGCGTGGCAGTGGCCGACGATGCGGCAACGATCAGGCTGTTCTCGGAGTTGCGCTTGTTCACCACCTCGGCATAGGCGGCACCACCACCGCCACCGGCCTTGTTGACGACTTGCATGGTGCCCTTGATCAATTTCTGGTCCAAGAGCGCCTTGCCCATCATGCGGCACGTCATGTCCCAGCCCCCGCCGGCACCTGCTGGTGCAATGCACTCCGGGCTGTCGGCCTGAAATGCCGTGGCCATGGTGCTGGTGGCGGCGAGTGCGATGGCCAGCGTTGCAGTGGCCCAAAGTGTTGTCGATTTACGAATCATTTTTATGTCTCCAAGGGTTGACGAAAGAATCTTGCTTGCGCAAGTGCGGGAACGAGATGCAGCAGAGGTACATCAGAGGGTGCGTGGCTTACCTTCTGCTGCCGAAGAAAAAGAGAACCAGATGTTTTATGCGGACAGTGGGAGCAGGGTCACGGCTGGTGTTCACCCAGCTTGGGCAGCACGCTGGCGATCAGCGAGGCGTCGAGCGCTTCAAATTCACCAAGTCCAATCAGCTCATACAGCTCGGACCGGGTCTGCATGCGCGGCACCATGGATTCGGCGCTGCCCGTGCTGTGCAGTGTTTGATACAGGTCTGCCTGTGCCTTGTTGGCAACGCGAAGGGACGTCACCGGCCAGATCACCATGCGATAACCCATGGCCTCAAATTCGGCGGTGGTGAAGAAGGGGGTGCGCCCGAACTCTGTCATATTGGCCAGCAGGGGCACGTCCGGCATGCGACGTGCAAATTCGCGGTACATCTCTGCCGTTGCCAGCGCTTCGGGAAAGATCGCGTCAGCACCTGCTTCGAGATATAGATTGGCCCGTGCGACGGCGCCGTCGATGCCCTCGCTGGCGGCTGCGTCGGTGCGCGCAATGATGTAGAGGTGTTGTCGGGCTTTGGCTGCTGCCGCCACCTTGGCCGCCATGTCCTGTGGGGTGGCCAGTTTCTTGTCGTTGAGGTGTCCGCACTTTTTGGGCAGAAGCTGGTCCTCAATGTGCACGGCGCCGGCCCCTGCGTCTTCAAAGGTGCGCACCATGTGCATCACGTTCAGTGCCTCACCGTAGCCGGTATCGCCGTCAACCAGCAACGGCAGGCCGGTGGCGCGAGTGATTTGGCGCACGAAAAACGCCACTTCGTCGACAGTGATGATGCCCAGGTCTGGCAAACCCATGGACGCGGTCATCGCCGCTCCTGACAGGTACAAGGCCTCAAACCCGGCAGCGCGGGCCTGCAAGGCCGCCATGCCGTTGTGGGCGCCCGGCACGGGGAGCACGCCGCCGCGCTCCACCAGTTCCCGAAAGCGCAAGCCGGCTGGCGTGCCGGAACGTTGATTGCCGATAAGGTAAGGCATGGTGCTCCCAGAGAATTTCAAATAATGTCGACACTTTAGCGGATAAGTAACTTAATTTGTACGATTAACCCAGATTAAATTGTAGAAATGTCGACTATTATTGGTATTGAAGCGCCTTGACGGTGGCCATTTCTTGAATCCGACTCTTGGCCCGCAGGTGTCGATAGCTTTTTGCGCGCGGACTATTCGGGGGTAAGTTCGACAGCACCGAGCGCGGTGCTGCTGTGGATCGCCGGTCGCCCCCGACTCGTGACTTTAGGGGCCCACGGCCCCGGTATTGACTAGGCCACGCCAAGGTTCCGGGGTCATTCCGGCACTCTTACCCACCCTTCCATCAACACGCGGGCACTGCGGCTCATTACCGCCTTCACCACCAGCCATTCACCCTTAACAAGCTGGGCCTCGGCACCCACACGCAACGTGCCCGACGGGTGGCCGAAGCGCACCGCTTCGCGTTCACCGCCGCCTGCTGCCAGATTGACCGTGGTTCCCGGGATCGACGCAGCGACGCCAATCGCCACGGCCGCGGTGCCCCTCATGGCGTGGTGCAGCTTGCCCATCGACAGCGCGCGAACGAGCAGGTCGACGTCGGTGGCCTTCACGGCCTTTCCACTCGATGCGATGTACGCCGCAGGCGGCGCGACGAAGGCCACCTTCGGCGTGTGCTGGCGCGTCGCGGCCTCACCTAACTCCTTGATCAGACCCATGCGCAGCGCGCCGTGCGCGCGAATGCTCTCGAACATGGCGAGTGCCTTGGCATCGCCATTGATGTCGTCTTGCAGCTCAGTGCCCGTATAGCCAATGTCCTTGGCGTTCAAAAATATGGTCGGAATGCCGGCGTTGATCATCGTGACGTCGAACGTGCCAATCCCGGGCACTTCAAGCGCGTCAACCAGCTTGCCGGTTGGAAACAAAGCGCCGCCGCCTTCGCCGTCCTCAGCGGCCGGGTCCATGAATTCCAACTGCACCTCGGCGGCGGGGAAGGTCACGCCGTCCAATTCGAAGTCGCCGGTTTCCTGCACTTGTCCATTGGTGATCCGCACGTGCGAGACGATGGTCTTGCCGATGTTGGCCTGCCATATGCGCACGGTGACGGTGCCGTTCTCGGGAATGCGGCTCGCTTCAACGAAGCCGTTGGCAACCGCGAACGGGCCAACAGCGGCCGACAGATTGCCGCAGTTGCCACTCCAATCGACGAAAGGCTGATCGATCGACACCTGGCCAAACAGGTAGTCCACATCGTGGTTGGGCTGGCTGCTCTTGTCGATCAGAACGGTCTTGCTGGTGCTGGAGGTCGCGCCGCCCATGCCGTCGGTTTGCTTGCCGTACGGATCGGGGCTTCCGATCACGCGCAACAGCAAGCGGTCGCGGGCCGCACCAGGGGTGCGACAGGCCTCGGGAAGGTCTTGCACCCGAAAGAAAACGCCTTTGCTGGTGCCGCCGCGCAGGTAGGTCGCAGCCACTTTGATCTGGGGTGCATGGGCCATGCTTGTCTCCTGGGTTGGGGGTGTCATGCCGCCTGGTTCGATTCGAGAAAATCCTGCGCAAAACGCTGCAGCACGCCGCCAGCCACGTAGATCGACAGCTCTTCGCCGGTGTCGAGCCGACAGGTGACCGGCACCTCAACCCGCTCGCCGCTCTTGCGGTGAATCACCAGCGTCAGATCGCCGCGCGGAACTTTGTCGCCCACCACGTCGAAGGTCTCGGTACCGTCGATTTTCAGTGTCTTGCGGTTGGTGCCCGGCTTGAACTCCAGCGGCAACACGCCCATGCCGACCAGGTTGGTGCGATGGATGCGCTCAAAGCCCTCGGCGACGATCACCTCGACGCCGGCCAGGCGCACGCCTTTGGCCGCCCAATCGCGCGACGAGCCCTGGCCATAGTCGGCGCCTGCAATCACGATCAGCGGTTGACGCCGTTCCATGTAGGTCTCAATCGCCTCCCACATGCGCACCACTTTGCCCTCGGGCTCGACGCGCGCAAGCGACCCGCGTTTGACCGCGCCGTCGACCACCGCCATTTCGTTGGTGAGTGTGGGGTTGGCGAAGGTGGCGCGCTGCGCGGTCAGGTGATCGCCACGGTGGGTCGCGTACGAGTTGAAGTCTTCCTCGGGCAGGCCCATCTTGGCGAGGTACTCGCCGGCCGCACTGGTGGCCATGATCGCGTTCGACGGCGACAGGTGATCGGTGGTGATGTTGTCGCCCAGCACCGCCAGTGCGCGCATGCCTTTCATCGTGCGCTCGCCGGCAAGCGCACCTTCCCAGTAGGGCGGGCGGCGGATGTAGGTGCTCTGGGCACGCCAGTCGTACAGCGGTTTTTCCGCCTGGTTGTTGGCGACCCGCTCTTCGAACATCGGGATGTACACCTTGCGAAACTGCTCGGGCTTGACTGAGGCTTTAACGATAGCATCGATCTCTTCGTCGCTCGGCCACAGGTCTTTGAGCAAGATCGGCTTGCCGCCGGCCGTGGTGCCAAAGCTGTCACGCTCAATGTCGAAGCGCACCGTGCCCGCGATCGCGTAAGCCACCACGAGTGGCGGGCTGGCCAGAAATGCCTGCTTTGCGTACGGGTGGATGCGCCCATCGAAATTGCGGTTGCCTGACAGCACTGCAGTGGCGTACAGGTCGCGATCGATGATTTCCTGCTGGATCATCGGGTCCAGCGAGCCGGACATGCCGTTGCAGGTCGTGCACGCGAATCCGACGATGCCAAAGCCGAGTTTTTCAAGGTCCGGTTTGAGGCCCGATTCGTCCAGATAAAGTTCCACCGCCTTCGAGCCCGGCGCAAGCGAGGTCTTCACCCACGGCTTGCGTGTGAGCCCCAGGCGGTTGGCATTGCGCGCCAACAGCGCGGCGGCGATCACATTGCGCGGGTTGCTGGTGTTCGTGCAACTGGTGATGGCGGCGATGATCACCGCACCGTCGGGCATCTGACCCGGTGCTTCCTCCCACGGGCCTGCGATGCCCTTGGCCGCGAGGTCGGCCGTTGCCACACGGGCATGCGGGTTTGAGGGGCCGGCCATGTTGCGCACCACGCTCGATAGATTGAATTGCAAAGTGCGTGCATAGGTGGCCTCGGCCAGCGTGTCGGCCCATAGGCCAGCCGCCTTCGCGTAGGTTTCAACCAGCTTCACATTCTCATCGGTGCGGCCAGTGAGCGTCAGGTACTGCAGCGTCTGGTCGTCGATGAAGAACATCGCCGCCGTCGCCCCATACTCTGGCGCCATGTTCGAAATGGTCGCGCGATCACCCAGCGTCAGCGACGTCGCACCCGGGCCTCGGAATTCCAGGTAGGCGCCTACGACCTTCGCCTTGCGCAGAAATTCGGTGAGTTCGAGAACAATATCGGTGGCTGTAATGCCCGGCTGGCGCTGGCCCACCAACTCCACCCCCACCATCTCTGGCAGGCGCATCCACGACGCGCGCCCGAGCATCACACTCTCGGCCTCCAGTCCACCCACGCCGATGGCAATGACGCCCAGCGAATCGACGTGCGGCGTGTGGCTGTCCGTGCCGACCAGTGTGTCGGGGAACGCTACGCCGTCGATGGCATGCACCACTGGCGACATTTTCTCCAGGTTGATCTGGTGCATGATGCCGTTGCCCGCCGGGATCACGTCCACATTCTTGAAAGCACGACTCGTCCAGTCGATGAAGTGGAAGCGATCTTCGTTGCGCCGATCCTCGATGGCGCGATTTTTCTCGAACGCGTCTGGCTCGAATCCGCCGCATTCAACCGCCAGCGAATGGTCGACGATCAACTGCACCGGAACCACCGGGTTCACCAGCGCCGGATCACCGCCCTGGTCGGCAATGGCGTCGCGCAGGCCGGCCAGATCCACCAGGGCGGTCTGGCCGAGGATGTCGTGGCAGACGACCCGTGCCGGGAACCAAGGGAAGTCACGCTCTTGCTTGCGCTCGATGATCTGGGTCAGGCATTCGGTGAGGATGGCCGGGTCGCAACGGCGGACCAGGTTTTCGGCGTGGACGCGGGCGGTGTAGGGCAGAGTCACCCAGGTTCCTGGCTTGAGGGATTCGACGGCCTGGCGGGCGTCAAAGTAGTCGAGCTTGGTGCCGGGGAGTGGTTTTCGGTGTGTGGAATTCATGCTTGGCCTGCAGTGGAACGGGAATGAGCCGGGTCAAATAGTCGAAGCTAACGGGGGGATGTTGCACGTATAAAAAATCCAACCGCACGAGACGAATCGATATCGGATGCGTATGTTGACATCCGTATTTTCACCGTAATTTTCAAATAGTGTCGACACTTTAGCGAAATTAAGTCAAAAGTCATAGATAAATCTAATTAATTTTGAATTAATGTCGACTATTTAGCAGTGGTAAACGCTTTGAAAATGCTTGCGACGCTGGTGCCCTGAATCGTTCGGGCGATAACTTGCAGAAGTAGAAAACGGGTAGGGATGCCGTGTTACAGCAGTCCCGAGGCGATGTTGATGGCCAGGGCGAAAAGGGTGATGTTGAAAAAGAAGGCCAGCACGCAGTGAATCAGGCAGGTCCGCCGCATTTTTCGGTTGCTAATGCCTACGTCTGCTGTCTGGCCTGAGGTGCCGATGACGCAGGAGAAATACAGAAAATCGCCATAGTCCGGTGGCTCGCCACCGGGAAAGTCCAAGCCACCTTTGCCGCCGGTGGCCTGAATGGCGAAGAAGTCATGCGCGTAGTGCAGGGCGAACATCACTTGGGTGAAGGCCCAGGACGACAGAATGGTCAGCATGGTGAGGGCAATGTGGG
>JBBKVN010000022.1:0-3031 GCA_037968455.1 Rhodoferax sp. | reverse complement strand
TTCTGGCAGATGATTGAGCGCCACAAGTGCACGATTTTCTACACTGCACCCACGGCCATCCGCTCGCTGATCAAGGCCGCGGAAAGCGATGAAAAGGTGCATCCCGCTCGCTCCGATCTGAGTAGCCTGCGCATTCTGGGGTCGGTCGGTGAGCCGATCAACCCGGAAGCGTGGATGTGGTACTACAAAAACATTGGTGGCGAGCGTTGCCCAATTGTGGATACCTTCTGGCAAACCGAAACGGGTGGTCACATGATTACGCCATTGCCAGGCGCGACACCATTGGTGCCCGGAAGTTGCACGCTTCCCTTGCCAGGCATCATGGCGGCTATCGTGGATGAGGCTGGCAATGATGTGCCCAATGGCTCCGGTGGCTTGTTAGTCATCAAGCGCCCATGGCCTTCCATGATTCGAAATATCTGGAACGACCCTGATCGCTTCAAGAAGAGCTACTTCCCTGAAGAGCTGGGTGGGAATATTTACTTGGCCGGTGATGGCGCTGTGCGAAGTGAAGACCGGGGCTACTTCCGGATCACCGGTCGCATTGACGATGTACTGAACGTCTCCGGACACCGCATGGGCACGATGGAAATTGAATCAGCACTGGTTGCCAAGTCTGACTTGGTGGCTGAGGCCGCCGTTGTGGGACGGCCCGATGACGTGACCGGGGAGGCCATTTGCGCATTTGTGGTTCTGAAACGTCCTTGCCCCACTGGCGATGAGGCCAAGGCGATTGCCAAAGAGTTGCGTGATTGGGTGGCCAAAGAAATCGGACCGATTGCAAAGCCGAAGGACATTCGGTTTGGTGAAAACCTGCCAAAAACCCGGTCCGGAAAAATCATGCGCCGCCTGTTGCGCTCGCTGGCGAAGGGCGAGGCGATTACCCAAGACACCTCCACCCTGGAGAATCCGGCCATTCTGGATCAGCTCGGTCAAACCTACTGATCGGTCAAACCTCATTGGCGCTTCCTGTAAGCAGGGGCGCCAAATGAGGTTGAAGCCACACCAAAAGGAAAGCCCGCAAATGCGGGCTTTCCTTTTGGTGCCACCCTGCGAGAAGCAGGCGGCAGGATGGCGTCAAATTACTTCTGAGCCAAAATCCAGGCTACCAGCGTCTTGGCGTCGGCATCTTTCAGTTGCGCGTTGGCAGGCATTGGAATGGCACCCCAAACGCCAGAGCCGCCTTTCATGACCTTGGCGACGAGCATCGCTTCAGCGTCTTTTTGATCGGCATATTTTTTGGCAATTTCTTTGAAAGCTGGTCCAACCAGCTTCTTGTCAACCGCGTGGCAAGCCATGCAATTGTTTTTTGTAGCGAGTGCCTGATCCGCCATGACGGGAGCGGCCAGGGAGGCAGCGGCAACGAATGCTAAAAGAGCGCGTTTCATAGATTCTTTCCTTTCGGTTCAGGTACAGTCGATCAAGCTTATTGTATCGACCGACATTCGCAGGGCTTAAATTGAGTGCCCTCAAAACAACAGGGGAAATGTATGTATTTGTTGGGTCTGGGCCTGCTTTTTATTGCCCTGAAGTATCTGGAGGTGGATCCAGTCGTCGCTTGGGAATGGTGGGTCGTTTTGTCACCGTTTGGCCTCGCTATCGCTTGGTGGTCTTGGGCGGACTGGTCCGGTTACACCAAGCGAAAGGTCATGGAGAGCGAAAACGCCCGCAAACAGGCCCGTATAGACAGCAACCGTGAAGCCATGGGCTTGGGGCCACAAAAGAAAAAGCGGCGCTGAGCGCCGCTTTGCCAAACAGGTGCGGCGGTGCGCCGCACTCTTTATCAGTAGTTGTCCAGCACGGCGCCGTTGCTTGCAGACGACGCGTTGAACGCGAACTTGGCTTGCACGCCCCGTGTGTAACGGGGCTTCGGCGCCACCCAAAGAGCGCGGCGCTTGGCGATTTCGTCGTCTCCAACATTTAATTGCAGCAATAACTGATTTGCATCAATCGTGACGGAATCTCCGTCTTCGATCAGCGCAATCAAGCCACCCGCAGCCGCTTCGGGTGCCACGTGTCCAACGACCATGCCCCAGGTGCCGCCGGAGAAGCGGCCATCGGTGATCAGACCTACTGACTCGCCCAAACCTTGTCCGACCAATGCGCCTGTGGGTGCCAACATTTCCGGCATGCCAGGGCCGCCTTTAGGGCCGAGATAGCGCAGAACCATCACGTCGCCAGCGACGATTTTGTTGGCCAGAATGGCGGCCAGAGCGGACTGTTCGTCGTCGAACACGCGGGCTGGACCGGTCATGGCGGGATTTTTCAAACCCGTGATCTTGGCCACGCAGCCCTCAGGGGACAGGTTGCCTTTCAGAATCGCCAGGTGACCTTGCGCGTACATGGGGTTGCTCAAGGGGCGAATGACGTCTTGATCAGCGCGGGGCGCGTCTGGCACGTCCTTCAGCACCTCGGCAATGGTTTGACCGGTGATGGTGATGCAATCGCCATGCAGCAGGCCGGCCGACAACAAAGTTTTCATCACCTGGGGAATGCCGCCCGCGCGGTGCAAGTCAACCGCCAAATACTGGCCGCTGGGCTTCAAATCGCACAACACCGGGGTCTTGACCCGTACGCGCTCAAAGTCGTCAATCGTCCATTCGACCTCAGCTGCATGGGCAATAGCCAAAAAGTGCAGCACGGCGTTGGTAGAGCCCCCGGTGGCCATGATCACGGCCACGGCGTTTTCAATGGATTCTCGAGTCACGATGTCGCGCGGCTTCAAGTCCATCCGGATGGCGTTGACCAAGACTTTGGCGGACTCTTTGGCAGACACGACTTTTTCGTCGTGTGGGTTGGCCATGGTGCTGGAGTAAGGCAGCGAAATGCCCAACGCCTCAAACGCGCTGGACATGGTGTTGGCGGTGTACATGCCGCCACAAGAGCCGGTGCCGGGAATGGCGCGGCGCTCAATCTCGAGCAGGTCTTCGTCGCTCATGCGGCCGGCGGCGTTTTCACCGACGGCTTCAAACACGCTCACGATGTTCAGGTCTTTGCCACGGAAGGTGCCGGGCAGAATAGTGCCGCCATA